>JAKAHP010000354.1 GCA_021825505.1 Pseudomonadota bacterium | reverse complement strand
CTTCGGTACGGCGACGTGGATCGCGCTGGGCGTGCTGCTGCTGGCGGTGTTCGGGGTGGTGCACTTCCCGGCGCGCCGCGCCGCGCGCGCCGAGCCGGGGGAGAGCTTGCATGAGCTTTGAGGACAAGCCCAGCCTGTACGACACCATGGACGTGCGCCGGGCGCCGGTGCAGGTGCCGTGGTGGAGGCGGCGGCTGACCTGGGGCGTGATCGCCGGCGCGCTGCTGGCGATCGCCGCGGTCTGGGCCTGGCGGCTGAGCGACGGCTCGGTGGCCGAGATCGCGCACAGCGAAGTCTGGCTGGGCACGGTCGAGCGCGGCACCTTCGTGGTGCAGGTGCAGGCTGCTGGTCGATTGGTGCCGGCAACCTCGCGCTGGATCGCGGCGCCCGCGGGCGGCGTGATCGATCAGGTGCTGGTGACGCCGGGGCAGCGGGTGAGTGTCGGCACGCCGCTGGTGAAGCTGGCCAATCCGACCGTGCTCAATGCCGCGCAGTCGGCTGCGGCGGACTTGGCTGCCGCCGAGGCTGGGCTGCTGGCTAAAAAACAGGAGCAGGAGAATGCCGTGCTGAGCGAGCGTTCGGCCATCGAGGGCATCAAGGTCGAGGTCGAGAGCGCGGCGATGCACCTCAAGGCCGATGGCAAGCTGGCCGAGCAGGGCATCGTGCCCCGGTTCCAGTACGAGGACGAGAAGCTCAAGTTCGGGCTGATGCAGCAGCGTCTGCGGTTCGAGCAGGAGCGTCTGGCCAACCTCGAGGGTGGCAACCGCTCCCTGCTGCGTGCCGAGAACGAGCGTGTGCGCCAGGAGCGCGCACTGGCGGCGCTGAAGCAGGCCGAGGCCGAACAGCTGACCGTGCGCGCGCCGATCACCGGCCAGATCGAGCAGATCAGCGCCGAGCCCGGCCAGCAGCTGGCGGCGGGCGCCAACCTGGCGCGCATCTCCACGCCGGATGCGCTGAAGGCCGAGGTCAAGGTCAGCCAGTACGACGCCGGCAGCGTCGCGCCGGGGCAGGCGGTCAGCGTCGATGCCCACGACGGCGTGGTGGCCGGGCGCGTGGCGCGGGTCGATCCCACGGTCAAGGACGGGCTGGTGACGGTGGACGTGAGCCTGACCGGCAAGCCGCCGGCCAGCGCGCGCGTCGATCAGAGTGTCGATGCCGCCATCCGCATCACCCAGCTGCACGACGCGCTGTACGTCCCGCGGCCGGCCAACGTGCGCGCGGATAGCAGCGCCGAGGTATTCGTGCTGGGGCCGAATGGCGATCTCGCCACCCGGCGCACGGTGCGCTTCGGCGTCGGCTCGACCGACCGCATCCAGGTGCTCGCGGGTCTCGTGCCCGGCGAGCGCGTGGTGCTGTCCGACGTGTCGGCTTATTCACGCTATCGCCAGCTCAGATTGCGCTGATGTGCTATCAGGAAAGCCAAAAGCCATGGTCCGCGAAGAGCGCAAAGGACGCGAAAAGGTCTTCTCAAAACCTCTTCGCGCACTTCGCGTCCTTCGCGGACAAAAAAGCTTTCCGCCCTTGATCCTTCGTCAACGGAGCACCCCATGAACGCCACACCGCCCGTGATCGAGCTGACTGGTGTCACCAAGCACTTCAGCACCGAGGAGGTCGACACCTACGCCCTGCGCGGCATCGATCTGGAGGTGCGCAAGGGCGAGTTCGTCGCCGTCACCGGGCCGTCCGGCTGCGGCAAGTCCACGCTCATGGCGGTACTGGGCCTGCTGACCGCGTTCCAGCAGGGCAGCTACCGGCTGGCCGGGCGCGACGTCGGCACGCTGAACGGCGATGCGCGGGCGACGGTGCGCAATCGCCATATCGGCTTCGTGTTCCAGTCGTTCAACCTGGTGGGCGATCTCACCGTGCTCGACAACGTCGCCCTGCCGCTGAAGTTTCGCGGCGGCATCTCGCGCAGTCAGCGCGAGGAGCGCGTTCGCGCGGCGCTGGAGCGGGTCGGCATGACGCAGCGGCTGAAGCACTTTCCGCACCAGCTCTCGGGCGGCCAGCAGCAGCGCGTGGCGATCGCGCGCGCCCTGGTCGGCGAGCCCGACCTGATCCTCGCCGACGAACCGACTGGCAACCTCGACAGCGAGAACGCCGCCACCGTGATGCGCCTGTTCGAGGAACTGCACGCCGCCGGCGCGACGCTGCTGATGGTCACCCACGAGGCCGCGCTGGCGCAGCGCGCGCAGCGCATCGTGCCGATGCTGGACGGGCGCGTTGCCGGGCACGCATAGCGCTGTCTGCTGTCCGTCGCAGGCTGCGCGGCGCATGCATACGCACATGTCGGCTGCGGTGTCGGTTCAGGGATTCCGGCCTGTACCCGAGCTGCGCTGCTTGCCTCCGGATTGCGGGGCTTCGCCCCTTCATCCAGGCTACCTGAGCAGGTTGCGGTAGCGATGTAGCCCGGGATGCAGCGCAGCGGAATCCGGGAATCCGGCTGGGTACGGCCCCGGATTGCGCCTCTCACGAGGCTCCATCCGGGCTACCCAGCGCATCGAGGGCGGGGTGGCCTCGGCATTCACCTGGGTACTTGCCACGCACCCGCGGCCGTAGCAGTGGCTGCTCGGGCCGCAGACGACGTGGATCAGCCGATCTTCTTGAAGCGCACGCGATGCGGCTTGGCGGCTTCCTCGCCGAGGCGGCGCTTCTTGTCGGCCTCGTATTCCTGGTAGTTGCCCTGGTAGAACTCGACGTGCGAATCGCCCTCGAAGGCGAGGATGTGGGTGGCGATGCGGTCGAGGAACCAGCGGTCGTGGGAGATCACGATCGCGCTGCCGGGGAACTCCAGCAGCGCCTCTTCCAGCGCGCGCAGGGTCTCGACGTCGAGGTCGTTGGACGGCTCGTCGAGCAGCAGCACGTTGCCGCCGCTCATCAGCGTCTTGGCCAGGTGCAGGCGGCCGCGTTCGCCGCCGGAGAGCTGGCCGACGATCTTCTGCTGGTCGGCGCCCTTGAAGTTGAAGCGGCCGATGTAGGCACGCGAAGGCGTTTCGTAACGGCCGACGGTGATCATGTCGGCGCCGCCGGAAATCTCCTGCCACACGGTCTTCTTGGCGTCCAGCGTGTCGCGCGACTGGTCGACGTAGGCGAGCTTGACGGTCGGGCCGATCAGCAGTTCGCCGGCGTCGG
>JAKAHP010000353.1:1595-3147 GCA_021825505.1 Pseudomonadota bacterium | reverse complement strand
TGAAGAAAGATCCCAGGCTGGCCAGCGAAAAGATCGACGGCTACAGCGAGGACCAGCGTTATTTCATGAGCTGGGCGCGCGTGTGGCGCGGATCGGTGCGCCCGGCGCGCGAGGAAGTGCTGCTCAACGTCGATCCGCACTCGCCGGCGCAGTTCCGCGCCATCGGCGCGCCGTCCAACATGGCGGCGTTCTGGAAGGCATTCGACTGCAAGCCCGGTCAGCCCATGGTGCGTTCCGGCGCGCGCCAGGTGGTGATCTGGTAAGCGCCACCCGGCATATCGTCCAATCCCACGGGGGGCGCCACGGCGCCCCTTTTTTGTTGCTGCGCCACGGCGCCCCTTTTTTGCTACGGCGGCAGGGTGCTCATGCGGCAGCGCCGGCCCACAGCCCCGACAGCTGCTCGGCCTGCTCCAGCACCGTCTGCGTCGCCTTTTCCTGCTTGTCGGGCGGATAGCCGTACTGGCGCAGGATGCGCTTGACCAGCACGCGCAGGTTGGCGCGCACGGTCTCGCGCCGGGTCCAGTCGATGGTGACGTTGGCGCGCAGGGTCTTGACCAGCTCGCGGGCGATCGTGCGCAGGTTGTCGTCGCCCAGCACCTTGACCGCGCTGTCGTTGGTCTCCAGCGCGTCGTAGAAGGCGACCTCGTCCTCGCTCAGGCCCAGCTGCTCGCCGCGCTGGCCGGCGGCGCGGACTTCCCTGGCGATCGCGATCAGCTCCTCGATCACCTTGGCCGTCTCGATCGCGCGGTTGTGGTAGCGGCGCAGGGTCTGCTCCAGCATCCCGGTGAACGAGCGGCCCTGCACCACGTTGCGCCGGGCGCGGCTGCGGATCTCGCCCTTGAGCAGCTTCTGCAGCAGCTCGACGGCGAGGTTGCGCTGCGGCATGTCGCGCACCTCGGCGAGGAAGTCGTCGGAGAGGATGGAAAGATCCGGCTTCTTTAGCCCCGCCGCCGCGAAGATATCGACGATCTGTTCCGTGGCCACGGCCTGGGAAACGATCTGGCGGATGGCGTGATCGAGATCGGCCTCGCTGCGGCGGCCTTCGTCCGGCTCGCGATTGGCCAGCGCCGTGCGCACGGCCTGGAAGAATCCCACCTCGTCGCGCAGCGCCAGCGCGTCGGGATGCGGCACCGCCAGCGCAAACGCCTTGGTCAGATCGGCCACCGCGCGCAGCAGACGCGGCTTGCCGTCCTGCAGCGCCAGGATGTGCTCCAGGGCATAGGGCAGCAGGGCCAGACGCTCGCGGCCGCTGGCCCTGGGATCGAGCCAGCGCCGGTAGTCGAAGCCGTGGAACAGCCCGCGGCAGATCTCGACCTTCTCGCGCACCAGCGCGACGGCCTCGCCCTGATCGATGGCAGTGCGGCCGCTGCCGCCGGCCTCGGTGTAGGTGGCCAGCGCCTGCTTGAGCTCGTCGGCCAGGCCCAGGTAATCGACCACCAGACCGCCGGGCTTGTCCTTGAACACCCGGTTGACCCGCGCGATGGCCTGCATCAGGCCGTGGCCGCGCATCGGCTTGTCGATGTACAGCGTGGTCAGGCTGGGGCAGTCGAAG
>JAKAHP010000353.1:0-1585 GCA_021825505.1 Pseudomonadota bacterium | reverse complement strand
GCGCACGATCACCAGCTTGAACGGGTCGGCGGGATCGCGGAAGCGCTCGGCCAGGTCCTCGCGGCGCGGCTTGTTGCGGATGTGCGGCTGCCAGTCCAGCGGATCGGAGGCCGCGCCGGTCATCACCACCTTGATCTCGCCCCGCGCGTCATCGTCGCTGGCCCAGCCGGGACGCAACGCGGTGATCGCGTCGTACATCGCCACCGCGATGCGCCGGCTCATGCACACCAGCATGGCCTTGCCTTCCGGAAAGATCTCACGGCGCAGCTCGAAGTGCGTGACCAGGTCGCGGGCGATCGACTGCACGCGGCTGTCGGCGCCGACCACGGCCTCGAGCTGGGCCCAGCGCGAGCGCAGTTGCTCCTTGCGCTCCGCCTCCTCGCCCTCGGTGACTTCCTCGAAGCCGGCGTCGATATGCGGGCGCTCGCTGTCCTTCAGCGCCAGCTTGGCCAGCCGGCTCTCGTAGTAGATCGGTACCGTCGCGCCGTCGCTCACCGCGCGCTCGATGTCGTAGATGCTGATGGTGTCGCCGAACACCGCGCGCGTGCTGAGGTCGGCGCGCTCGATCGGCGTGCCGGTGAAACCGATGAACGACGCATGCGGCAAGGCATCGCGCAGGTGCCGGGCAAAGCCGTCGATGAAGTCGTACTGGCTGCGGTGCGCCTCGTCGGCGACCACCACGATATTGCGGCGCGCGCTCAGCACCGGGTGCGCCTCGCCGCGGGCGTCGGGCAGGAACTTCTGCAGGGTGGCGAACACCACGCCGCCGGCCTGCACATCGAGCAGCTCGCGCAACTGCGCGCGGCTCTCGGCCTGCACCGGCGGCTGGCGCAGCAGGTCCTGGCAGCGGGCGAAGGTGCCGAACAACTGCTGGTCCAGATCGTTGCGGTCGGTGAGCACGACCACGGTGGGGTTCTGCAGCTCCGGATGCAGGATCACGCGCCCGGCATAGAAGGCCATGGTCAGGCTCTTGCCGGAACCCTGCGTGTGCCAGACCACGCCGATGCGGCGATCGCCGGGATCGCCACCGGGTTGTTCACCGGCGCTGTAGCGCCCCGGCGTGTCGGCGATCTGCAGGCGCGCGGCGCGCAGGGTCTGCTCGATCGCCACGTTGACGGCGTGGAACTGGTGGTAGCCCGCCAGCTTCTTCACCGGCAGACCGTTGCCGGTCTCGAAGACGATGAAGTGGCGCAGCAACAGCAGCAGGCGCTGCGGCGCGCAGACCCCGGCCAGCAGCACCTCCAGTCCGGCCTGGGTCGCCGGCGCATCCGCCTCGCCGCTGATGGTGCGCCAGGGCTTGAACCACTCGCGTCCCGCACCCAGTGCGCCCAGCCGCGCCTCGAGCCCGGTGGCGATCACCAGCGCGGCATTGCTGGTGAACAGCGCGGGGATCTGCTTCTGGTAGGTCTGCAACTGGCGGAAGGCATGATCGAGCGTGGCCTGGGCATCGGCGGGATGCTTCAGCTCGATCACCACCAGCGGCAGGCCGTTGACGAACAGCACCACGTCGGCGCGGCGCTCGATGCGCTGCTCGACCACGGTGAACTGGTTGACCGCGAGGAAGTCGTTGTTCGCGGCCACGTCG
>JAKAHP010000352.1 GCA_021825505.1 Pseudomonadota bacterium | reverse complement strand
GCGCGATCGAGGTGTAACTCTGGTTGACCTTGCGCAACGAGTCGGCGAGCTCGGCGACCGCATGGCGGATCGCTTCGAGTTGCGCATCGATCTTGCCGGTGGTCTGCGCGGTGACGCCGGCCAGCGACTTCACCTCGTCGGCGACGACGGCGAAGCCGCGGCCGTGCTCGCCGGCGCGCGCCGCCTCGATCGCCGCGTTGAGCGCGAGCATGTTGACCTGGCCGGCGACCGAGCGGATCAGGCGCGCCGAGTTGGAAATGTCGACGATGTCGTGCAGCAGTTCCTCGAGCGCCTGCCCGGTGTGCCGGGTCTCCAGCGCCACCGTGTTCGAGCCGGCCCGCGCTGCGTCGACGTGCTGCTGGGCGGCCTGCATGCCGCTGGACAGCTCGCCCATCATGCCGGCGACCATGCGCACGTTCATCACGACGCCGAGCGCGGCGTCCGACGCCGCACCGGTGTCCTCGGCGCTGGTCGCCGCTTCGCGCGCGAGTTCGATCGAGCGCGCGACGACGTCGCCGGTCGCGTCGGACCGTTGTGCTTCGAGCCCCATCCCCATTCTCCTGGCCGGGTGATCGGATTGACGACGCAATTGGCAACAACTTGAGCGCCTCATCACCGCCCACCGCCCACCGCCGCGGCGATGGGCGGGTCGTTCAGAACGTGAGCGTGCCGCGCGCGTAGACGCTGCGCCCCGGCCCGGGCATCGCGATACCCCAGGGTAGGCCGTTGATGGCCATGGTGCGTCCCTGGCCGACGTAGGCCCCGCCGGTGGGCAGCGCGTAGCCGCGGTCGAACACATTGTCGACGCCGAAGTCGACGCGCACGCGCTTCCACGAGTGGCTGGCGCGCAGGTTCAGCAGCGCGTAGCCGGGGGTTGGCACCTCGTTGCGCACCTGCGACACCGCGGTCTTCGCATCGACCAGCACCAGCTCGACCGCGTTGTGCCAGCCGTGCAACTGCTGCGAGAGCGTCAGCCGCGCGTGCGCCGGCATCACCCCGTACAGGTGGTCGCCGGTGTCGGTGTTGGTCGCATGCACCCAGCCCAGCAGCGCCTCGAGGTCGAGGTCGCCGGCTGCCCCGTGCCGCGCCAGCGGCATCCGGCCCGACAGATCGACGCCGTACAGCCGTGCCGCCTGGTTCTGGTACTTGAGGGTGACGAAACGGTCGGTGACCGGAACCGCGACCGCGCGGTTGCTGGCCGCGTCCCATTGCACCGCGTCGATGTAATCGGCGACGTGGGTGTAGTAGGGCATCAGTGCGGCGCGCCAGGCGCGCGTGTCGTCGTGCAGCTCGAACGTGGCCGACACCGTGGTGGCGCGCTCCGGCGCCAGCGCCGGGTTGCCGATGTAGCCGTTGCCGTCGCCGACCAGGTTGTTCATCACCGCGGCCATCGGCCATGTCGACCACGGATAGCGCTGGTACAGGCTGGGCGAACGCACGTTGCGCGCGACACCGAGTTCGAGGTCGAGGTGGCGCGTCGCCGGGCCGCGCGCGATCAGCGACAGGTCGATGTTGGTGTCGCGGGCCGAGCGCGTCGACGCGTTGAACGCCTGCGCGTCACGCAACTGCCAGCCCGGCCCCGGCAGCGTGCCACCGGGCAGCGCGTAGCCGTGCACCGCGCCGGCCGCGCTGCGCACCTGCTCGACGCGGGTGCCGGCCAGCAGCTGCCAGCCACGCTCGAGCCGGTGTTGCCACTCGCCCCAGGCGCCGAGCCGGTCACGCCGGCCGTCCGCGATGTTGACGAAGGTGTCGGGTGCCATCATGCCGCTGCCGCTCGCTGGCCAGCCGTCGTCGAGCCGATAGCGCTGCCAGTCGACGCCGAGGTGCACGGCATTGGCATCGTCGAGGTCGACGCTGGTTTTCAGGTCGGCGCCGGCGGTGTGGCTGGCGGTGAGCATCGGCATGCCGGCGGCGTCGCCGTACAGGAACTGACGATCGGCGCCGAAATTCATCGTGTGCTCGACGCGTTCGCCGTACAGCCGGGCCTCGATCGCGCCGGCATCCAGCGCGTGGCTCCAGCTCAGCTCGACGCGGCGCTCGCGGTTGTCCAGCATGTCCATGCGCTGGTTCGGGAAGCCTTCCAGCGGCGCGTCCTGCGCGGCCAGCGCGATGCCGAAAGTGTCGCCGGCGCGCCGCCAGTCGATGCTCAGACGCTGGTTGCGCACGCGGTAGGCGGTCGAGCCGATGACGTCCAGCCCGAGGCTCTGCCCGGGGCGGCCGGTGGCGCTGAAGGTCTTGAAGTCGCTTCCGGCATGCAGGTCGTCGGCGCGCGCGTCGCCGCCGTCGTAGCGCAGCGCCACGTGCTCGGTGCCGTAGTACGCCGCCAGGTCGGCGCTGCGCGAACGGCCGTTGCTGCGCAGGCCGATGCCGAGTTCGCCGCCGCCGACGGTGCGGCCCGGCTCCGCGAAATGCGGCGCAGCGGTCTCGACCACGATGGCGCCGCCGATCGCGTCACCGCCGGCCGATACCGGCCTGGCGCCGCGGTACACGGTGATGCTTCCGACCGCGGCCGGTGCGACGTAGGACAGTACCGGGTTCATGTGATTCGGGCAGCTGGCGACCAGACCGGCGCCGTCGAGCTGCACGGCGAGGCGGTCGTCGCCGAGGCCGTCGATCTGCGGCAGGCTGCTGACGCCGCCGGCCGCGTTGAGCGCGACGCCGGGGAAGCCGAGCAGCAGGCGTGCGCTGTCGTCGCTGGCGGCGACGCCGCTCGCCAGCGCACGCGAGCTGCGCGAGCGGCCGGCGCCGGGCGAGACGGTGCCGTGCACCTGCACGGCAGGCAGGGTCGGCAGCGCGGCCGACGCCGCCGGCGCGGGCGCGTCGCGTCAGGTCAAGCAGGCCGCGCCGGCGTTGGGGGTGAGCGCGGCGGCCAGCGCCACGCCGAGCGGTGCGGCGATCGCCAGGCAGCGGGGCAGGCGACTGGGAAAGGCGAGGGCAAAGGCGGCGCGCGCGGGGGCGCGGCGCCGGCCAGGGCGATATTAAGTCATGGATGAGTCTCGAGCGCGCGGGCGCACGCGCCGGCTACCGGCCACGATAGGCCGGCGCCGCGCCGCAGCGAAGGCAGGGGACGCAGCGGCGGCGCGAGCCGTCGCTGCGTGGCGTCAGGCGAGGACCGCGGCGGTCGCCGGTGGCGCGCGTCCGAGCGGGCGGC
>JAKAHP010000351.1 GCA_021825505.1 Pseudomonadota bacterium | reverse complement strand
GAGCGCCAGCGCGCGCGCCTGGACGCCTTCATGCGCCGCTACGTGGAGCGCACGGCCAAGAGCCGGGCGTACACGGAACAGCATCGCGCGCATCTGGCCGACCCGCGCGTGGTCAACGGCTTCCGGCCGATGATCAAGGACATCGTCTACCAAATCGTCGTCGCGCGCAGCAAGGGCTCCCATCTGTGGGACCTGGACGGCAACGACTATGTGGACGTGCTCAGCGGCTTCGGCATGAGCCTGTTCGGCTGGCAGCCCGACTTCGTGCTGGACGCCGTGCGCAGGCAGCTCGACGACGGCTACGACATCGGCCCGCAGCACCCGCTGGCCGGTCCGGTGGCCGAGCTGGTGTGCGAGCTCACCGGCTTCGACCGCGCCGGCTTGTGCAACACCGGCTCCGAGGCCGTCATGGCCGCCGTGCGCATCGCCCGCACCGTCACCGGGCGCAGCACCGTGGTGCTGTTCACCGGCTCCTACCACGGCACCTTCGACGAAGTGCTGGTGCGCTCCGGGCGCGAGCACAAGGGCATCCCGGCCGCCCCCGGCATCATGCGCGGCATGTTCGGCGACGTGCGCGTGCTGGACTACGGCACCCCCGAGGCGCTCGCGTTCATCCGGGCCCATGCCGACGACCTCGCCGCGGTGCTGGTCGAGCCGGTGCAAAGCCGCCGGCCCGAGTTCCAACCGGTGGACTTCCTCAAGGACGTGCGCGCCATCACCGAGCAAAGCGGAACCTGCCTGATCTTCGACGAGGTCATCACCGGCTTCCGCTGCGCGCTCGGCGGGGCGCAGCAGGTGTTCGGCGTGCGCGCCGACCTGGCCAGCTACGGCAAGGTCATCGGCGGCGGCATGCCCATCGGCGTCATCGCCGGCAAGCGCGAATTCATGGACGCGCTCGACGGCGGCGCCTGGCAGTACGGCGACGACTCCATCCCCAGCGTGGGCGTCACCTACTTCGCCGGCACCTTCGTGCGTCACCCCTTGGCGCTGGCCGCGGCCCACGCCAGCCTGACCCATCTCAAGCAGCAAGGCCCGGCGCTGCAACAGCGGCTCAACGCCGCCACCACGGCACTGGCCGACGAGCTCAGCGCCTTCTGCCGCGAGCACGGCGCGCCGTTGGAAATCCGCCATTTCGCCTCGTTGTGGCGCGTGGCCTGGCTGGAAGACCACCCGTTGCAGGACCTGCTGTTCGCCATGATGCGCAGCCGCGGCGTGCACATCCTCGACAACTTCCCCTGCTTCCTGACCACCGCGCACAGCGAAGCCGACATCGCCCACATCGCCGGCGCGTTCAAGGACTCCGTGCGCGAGCTGCAGGAATCCGAGTTCCTGCCGCGCCACAAGTCCCCCGTGTCCGTCGTGTTCGACGCCGCCAAGCCCCCGGTGCCCGGTGCCCGCCTGGGCAAGGACCCCAGCGGCAAACCCGCCTGGTTCGTGCCCAACCCCGACGACCCGGCCAAATACCTGAAGGTGGGCGCATGAACATTCGGCGCCACCATTCCGAGGACACGCCCATGAACGCGACCGGCTCCGCCGCGGCCACGCTGTCCGCCGTCGACTACGACCCTTTCGCCGACACCGCGCTGTCCCGCGTGGTGCCCAGCACCGAGGCGCAGCGCGAGATCTGGCTGGCCTGCCAGCTCGGCACCGAGGCCAGCCTGGCCTACAACGAGTCCATCTCCCTGCGTCTGCGCGGCCCTCTGGACCAGACCGCGCTGCGCAGCGCGCTGCAAGCCCTGGTGGACCGGCACGACGCGTTGCGCGCCACGCTCGGCGCCGAAGGCCAGGACCTGTACATCGCCGAGGCCCTGGAACTGCACGTGCCGGTGCACGATCTCACGGCCCTGAACCCCGAACAGCGCGAGGCCTCGCTGCGCCAGCACATCCGCGCCGAGGTGGATACACCCTTCGACCTGCTGCGCGGCCCCCTGCTGCGCGCCCAGATCGCATTGCTGGCCGAGGACGATGCGGTGTTGATGATCACCGCACACCACATCGTGTGCGACGGCTGGTCGTTCGGGGTGCTGGTGGGCGAACTACCCGCCCTGCTCGCCGCCGCGCAAGCCCATGGCGCCAACCCCGGCGCAGTCGCCTCGGCCCTGCCCGCAACGGCCACCTATGCCGACTATGCGCTCGCGCAGTTCGATGAAACACATCTGCGCCGCGCCGAAGCGGACACGCGCTACTGGGTGTCGCTCTACGACAGATCCGCGCCCGTGCTCGATCTCCCCACCGATCGTCCGCGCCAGCCGCGGCGCAGTTTCGCCTCGGCGCGCGAAGACTTGCGCATCGATGCCGCCCTGCTCGACGCCGCGCGCAAGCTCGGCGCGCGGCACGGCGCCAGCCTGTTTGCGACGCTGTTCGCCCTGTTCGCCGGCCTGGTCTCGCGCATCTCGGGCCAGGAGGAGGTGGTGATCGGCGTGTCCACGGCGGGACAGGCCGCCGAAGGCCAGCAGGGCCTGGTCGGCCATTGCGTCAACCTCCTGCCCATCCGCATCGCCACCGACCCCGAGCGCGATGCGGCAAGCCTGATCCTGCAGGCGCGCACCGCCGTGCTCGACGCCTACGACCACCAGGGCGTGAGCTTCGGCAGCCTGCTCAAGCATCTGCAGTTGCCGCGCGACCCCGGCCGCCTGCCGCTGGTGTCGGCGCTGTTCAATCTGGACGCCCGCATCGAGCCCTCGGCATTCGCGCCCACGGGACTGAAGGCCGAGATCTTCTCCAATCCGCGCAGCGCCGAGAATTTCGAGGTCTACCTCAACGTCACACAAGACGCCGAGGGTCTGCTGCTGGAATGCCAGTACAAGACCGCGCTGTTCGACCAGGCCACGGTGCGACGCTGGCTTGAACTCTATCGTGCGGCCTTGCAACGCTGCAGCACCGACGCCTCGCAGCCACTGGCGGCCGTGCTGGCGCCGACCGCCGCGGAACAGGCGCAGCTCGCAGCCTGGAACGCCACGTCGCGCCCCTACCCGCGGGACTTGCGGTTGTCCGACCTGCTGCTGCGCGGCATGCGGCAGAACGCGGATGCCACGGCCCTCGTCTTCGAGGGGCAGGTCGTCAGTTACCGGGACCTCCAGGGCCGTGCCTGGCAACTGGCCATGGCCCTGCGCGCGCAGGGCGCAGGGCCCGGCGTGCTGGTCGGCGTGTGCCT
>JAKAHP010000350.1 GCA_021825505.1 Pseudomonadota bacterium | reverse complement strand
GGGTGCCAGGTCCTTCGGGCTTCGCCCTCAGGATGACAACGTAGTTGTCACCCTGAGCACAGCGAAGGGTCTGGCTTCATGACGACAACGTAGTTGTCAACCTGAGCGCAGCGAAGGGTCTTCCTCACAGCTGCGTTCCAGGTTTCGGGACGGCTCCCGCAGAGAAGATCCTTCGGGCTGCGCCCTCAGGATGACACTGCTACTTGTGTTTGTGTCGTCCTGAGCGCAGCGAAGGACCTTTCCGGCCGCGGGCTCGGTGTGCGCGGCCGTCTCCGGGCGCCAGGTCCTTCGGGCTTCGCCCTCAGGATGACAACGTAGTTGTCACCCTGAGCACAGCGAAGGGTCTGGCTTCATGACGACAACGAAAGTTGTCACCCTGATCCAGATCAGAGGGTGCAGGGCTGCGCACGGCGAGGATGTCGCATCCCTTCCCACGGCAGCCGCCATGAACCGTGCTCCGATCCCGATCGCCCCTTTCGCCCGCGCCGCCGCCACGCCGCCGTCGTTCACCGCGGTGTTCGCCGCCGCGCCGCATCGCCTGATGTTCTTCGCCGGCGCCAGCGCGGTGCTGCTGAGCATGCTGTGGTGGACGCTGGCGCTGGCCGCCGGCACCTTCGGCTGGAGCGCGTGGCCGCAGGCGCCGATCCCGGCGATCTGGGCGCACGCGATGCTGGCGCAGTACGGCATGCTCGGCCCCTTCATCTTCGGTTTTCTGCTGACGGTGTTTCCGCGTTGGACGGGACAATCGGACCTGAAGCGACGCGCGTACGTGCCGGTGTTCGCGGGCGTGTTCGGCGGCACCCTGCTGGCGCTGCCCGGCTTGCTGGATCTGCGTCCGCTGCTGGTGCTCGGCTTCGCGCTGATGCTGGGCGGATGGATCTACGGCGGCGCCCGCCTGTTCGGCGTGCTGCGCGCGGCGCGCTCGCGCGATCGCTGGGCGTGGTCGATCATGGCCGCGCTGGCCCTGGGGGCGCTGGGGCTGGCGCTGTTTCTCGCCTTCCTGCTGGGCGCACCCCCCGCGCTGGCGATCGCGGCGATCCGCCTCGGCACCCTCGGCTTCCTGCTGCCGGTGTACTTCAGCGTGATCCACCGCATGCTGCCGTTCTTCTCGGCCAACGTGATCCCGGGCTACCGCACGGTGCGCCCGACCTGGTCGCTGCCGCTGCTGTGGGTGCTGCTGCTGGCGCATCTCGGCTTCGGCTTCGCGAGCTTGCCGATGTGGCGCGCGCTGATCGACGCGCTGCTGGCGCTGTTTTTCCTCGGACACTGGATCGCCTGGCAGCCGTGGAAGGCGCGGCGCCCGGGCCTGCTGGCGGTGCTGTATCTGGCCTTTGCCTGGCTGCCGCTCGCGTTCGTGCTGTTCGCGCTGGGCGGGCTACGCGGCGAGGGCGCCTACGGCGCGCTGGACATGGCCGCGCTGCACGCGCTGACGGTGGGCTTTTTCGGCTCGATGCTGGTGGCGATGGTGACGCGGGTGACACACGGCCACTCCGGCCGGCCGCTGGCGATGGGCGCCGTCCCGTGGTTCACCTTTCTCGCCGTGCAGGCGGTGGCGCTGGCGCGTGTGATCGACGCGCTGGCGGGCGGCGGTGCACTGGCCTACACGCTGACCGCCGCGGCCTGGGTGGCGGCGTTCCTGCCGTGGGCGCTACGCTCGGCGTGGATCTATCTGTCGCCGCGGCGCGATGGCCGGCCGGGCTGAGCGCCTGTGCAGCCATCGCCTGCGACGATGGCCTCCGCATTCTGAAACAAGCGAGCCCGACGAGACCGACATGCCGCTGGTGGCCTGGTTTCCGCAGATCCTTGCCGTGCACGTCGGCGCGGTGGCCGTCTCCGGCAGCCTGTTCGCGCTGCGCGGCGTGGCGCGCATGGCCGGCTGGCCGGTCGCCAATCACCCGGCGCTGCGCTACTTCTCCTATCTCAACGACACCCTGCTGCTGACCGCGGCGATCCTGCTGACCCTGATCATCCACCAGTATCCGCTGGTGGATGCGTGGCTCACGGTCAAGGTGCTGCTGCTGGGGGTGTACATCGTGCTGGGCGTGATCGCGCTGCGTCGCGGGCGCACGCCGCGCGCGCGCGCGCTGGCCTACGTCGCGGCACTGGCGACCTTCGGCTTCATCGTCAGCGTCGCGCTGACGCAGAACCCGTGGGGCGTGTTCGCGCTGCTGGCTCGCTGATTACGGCGCCTCTGAAGCCGCGGGCGATCGGCCCAGCACGCGGTTGAGCAGCGCGGCCAGACGCGCACCGCCGAGCCGCAGCTGGCGCTCGGCGATCGGCCGCATGCGCGCGACGTAGGCCGCGTCGATGCGATGGCCGTTCGGGTAAACGCCGTCGTCCATCACGATGCGGCAGCTCTGCTCGACCCACTGCGCGGGCGAATTGTCGAACGGCACGATCGGTCCGGGCGGATCGAGCGGCCCCTGCCGATCCAGCAGCGCCGCGTATTCCGCCGCATCGAGATGACGCGTCGAAAGCAGCCCCGAGTCCCAGACCCGGTGCAGGTTGCTGCCGCGACCCGCGAAGAGCACCTGGACCTCGTTGCCGCCCTTGTCGTCCCGGTACCCCGCGTGCAGCGGCTGCTGCGCGTCACCGACGAAATGCACCACGAAGTTCAGCGCCTGCGCGCGCTCGGCGGTCGGCCGGCTGCGGTCGCCGAGAATCGCGGCGTAGTGATTGATGGCATGCACCACGCAGCGGCCATCGGGACAGTCCCGCGCCGGCTTGTAGATACAGGAGCCGTGCATGTTGACGTAGTGCAGCGGCGCGGTTTCCTTCGCCAGCACGGCCATGTCCGGCGTCGGATCGTCGCGCAGCCGGTCGGCCCAGTCGGCGACGTCGGCCAGACGCGCGGCATGCTCGCTGGCCAGCAGCCGCTCGACTTCGGCACGCGCCGCCGGCGTGAGTCGGGACTGCGCGAGGTCGGCGACGATGCGGTGCCCCAGCGGTCCCCAGGCCAGGACGGCGGGCGCCGCGACCAGCAGCGCGGTGGCGAGCAGGGCGCGAGACAGCGGTCGGCGGAGACGCGGCATCAACGGACTCCGGGCGGATCCAGGCTCGCCGCAGTCTGCCACAGCGCCGCAGCGGCCCGATGCCGCCCGCGGCAGGGCGCGGAATCATCGTAAAATGCCGGCTTCCACCCATCCATCCGCCCTTCCCT
>JAKAHP010000349.1 GCA_021825505.1 Pseudomonadota bacterium | reverse complement strand
CCCCGCGGCACGGCGGTTCAGGGCGTCGAGCTGGTCGGCCAGGATGGCGCGGCTGTCGAGCAGCAGGCGGCCGATCAGCGTGCTCTTGCCGTCGTCCACGCTGCCGGCGGTGAGAAAGCGCAGCGCCTTGTGGCGGTGTTCGCTGCTGGCGTCGTTGTGGGTGTTCATCAGAAATAGCCTTCCTTCTTGCGCCGCTCCATCGCGGCGTCGGAGGTGCGGTCGTCCATGCGCGTGGCGCCGCGCTCGCTCAGCGTCGCGGTCAGGGTCTCGGCGACGACTTCCGCCGCACTGGCCGCCGCGCTCTCCACCGGGCAGGTGCAGGTCATGTCGCCCACGGTGCGAAACCGCACCCGGGCCGTTTCCACCGCCTCGCCGGGCTGCGGCGGCGTCACCGCGGTCAGCGGCACCAGCAGCCCCTTGCGGCGCAGCACCCGGCGGGGATGGCTGTAGTACAGCTTGGGCAGCGCGATGTTCTCGCGCGCGATGTACAGCCACACGTCCAGTTCGGTCCAGTTGCTGATGGGGAAGGCGCGGAAATGCTCGCCCGGGCGCAAGCGCGTGTTGAACAGCGACCACAGCTCGGGGCGCTGCTCCTTGGGTTGCCACTGGCCGAAGTGATCGCGGTGGCTGAAGATGCGTTCCTTGGCGCGCGCTTTTTCCTCGTCGCGCCGCGCGCCGCCGATGAGGCAGTCGAAGCGGTGCTGCTCGATGGCTTCGAGCAGGGCCACGCTCTGGTGCGGGTTGCGCGATTCCAGCGCATGGCCCAGGCGCACCGTGCCGCGACGGATGGACTCCTCCAGGTGCGCGACGATCAGCGCGTCGCCCGAGGCCTTGACGAGGTCGTCGCGGAACGCGATGACCTCGGGAAAGTTATGCCCGGTATCGACGTGCAGCAAGGCAAATGGCAACCGGCCGACGTAAGCCCCGCTGGCCTGGCGCTGCTTGAACGCCTTCTCCGCCAGACGCAGCACGACGCAGGAGTCCTTTCCGCCCGAGAACAGCAAGGCCGGGCGCTCGAAGCCACCGGCGACTTCGCGCAGGATGTAGATGGCCTCCTCTTCGAGGGCGTCGAGATGACGGTGGTCGATCTGCGGCAACAGGCGTTCGAGATCCAAAGGGGCGTTCATGCGCGGGCTCCGGTCGGTTCCGTGGCGATGGTGGGTTGGGCGATCGGTGCTGTGGCGAGGCCGTCCGCAGCGATTGCGTGCGGGCGGTCGTGCGGGTCGCGGTCACCGGGGCGTTGCTCGACGTGCAGGCCGCACTCCTTCGCCCCCTCCCGCTCCCACCACCAACGCCCGGCGCGGATGTCCTCGCCCAGCGCGACGGCGCGGGTGCAAGGGGCGCAGCCGATGCTGGGAAAGAAGCGGTCGTGCAGCGGGTTGTAGGGCACGGCGTGCAGCGCGACGTAGTGCCACACATCGCCCTGCGTCCAGTCGAGCAGCGGGCTGAGCTTGATGCGGCCCTGCGCGTCGGCCTCCCGCTCAGCGACCTGGCCACGCGCGGGCGACTGTTCGCGGCGCAGCCCCGTCACCCAGGCCGCGCGGCCATGCAGCATGCGCGACAGGGGTTCGAGCTTGCGCAGGGCGCAGCACGCGTGTCGTAACGCGACGCTGCGGTACATGGCGTCGGTGCCTTGGGCAGTGACGAATTCGTGTACGCGGTCGGGATCGGGGTGCCAGACTTCGATGCCGATGTCGTAGCGGCGTTCGACGTGCTCGCGCAGCGCCAGGGTCTCCGCATGAAGCATGCCGGTGTCCAGCGTGGCGATGGCGATGGGCAGCGCATGCCGCGCGATCAGGTCGGTCAGGACCATGTCCTCCGCCCCCAGACTGGTGGCCTGCACGATGCGGCCGGGGAATTCCCGTGTTGCCGCGCGCAGCGTGGCGAGCGCGTCCTGCACGCGCTGGTCGAAGACCGCACTGGGCTTGGCGTCCAGGGCAGGCGCCGAACCGGACGGCGCAGCGATGGCGATGGGGCGGTTCATGCTGCGGCCTCCAGGGCAAGGCCAGGCCACCCCGGGTTTGCTTCGCCCTTGCGGGGGGCGGGCCGGCTCGCCGGTCCCGGGGGCCGTTTCAGAAAGAGTGGTTGCGGATCGAGCACGTCGCCCTGGTAGTAGGCGGGCTGCGGATGCGGGCCCGGCTGCGCCGGTGTCTCGCCGGACTTCGGCAACAGCCCCTCGAAAAACCGCAGTGCCCGCTGCGCGGCCTGCAGGCTCTGGCCGGGGCGCAGCACCGCGGTGTCGAACCCGGTGCGCGCCAGCGGCAGCGCCATGTCCACCAGCACATCGCCGGTGGCGCGCAGCTCGCCGCGGTAGCCCAGGCGCACCCGCAAAAACCGGGCCTGGGAATAGGCGCGGCCGTCGGTCCATTTCGGGAACTGCAGGTCGACGCTGGCGAAACGCGACAGATCGATGGCGAGTGTGCGCACGTCGAGGGCGTTGGCAAGCACCAGTCCGGCGGTCTCGGGCGTCGGCCAGGTCGTGGCGGCCGTTTGCCACTGCTCGGGCGTGAACAGGCGATGCCCGCCTGCGCTCGGCGCCGGCTCTGTGGCGGCGCGGGCGCCGTCTTCGGAGGTGATGAATTTCATGCGCGGGGATCCTCAAGGAAACGCAGGGCCGACGCCCGCAGCCTGCGCATCCTCGTCGGGGGCAGTCAACGGCGAGGCAGCGGCCTGGGGGTGTTCCGGTGTCGCGGTGTCGCGGCGCACGGCATCCGCCGCCGCCTTGAACGGCTGCGCGCCGACGCGGCGGGCGAAGGCCACGAACAGTTCGCCGGGCTGGCGTTGCCGCAGATACAGCGCGATCAGCGCCTCGACCACGTCCGGCACCTCCTCGGCCGCGAACGACGGACCGATGATCTTGCCGGGCAAGGCCGCGCCGCCAACCTCCGACCCATCGGCGCCGCCCACGGTGATCTGGTACCACTCGGCGCCGTCCTTGTCGACGCCGAGGATGCCGATGTGGCCGCTGTGGTGATGGCCGCAGGAGTTGATGCAGCCGCTGATGTTGAGGTCGATGTCGCCGATGTCGAACAGCTCGTCGAGGTCGGTGTAGCGCTCGGTGATGGCGGCCGCGATGGGAATGGAGCGTGCATTCGCCAGGGAGCAGAAATCGCCGCCGGGGCAGGCGATCATGTCGGTCAGCAGGCCGATGTTGGGCGTGGCGAAG
>JAKAHP010000348.1 GCA_021825505.1 Pseudomonadota bacterium | reverse complement strand
GGCGCACGCGCACGGGGTGTGGCACGGACACGCGCCGCAGGTGGCGGTGCGCTCGACGGTCGGCGCCGGTGACTCGATGCTGGCCGGCCTGGTCGCGGCGCTGGCGCGCGGCGACGCCGCGGCCGAGGCGCTGCGCCTGGGGCTGGCCTGCGGCAGCGGCACCGCGGCGCAACCGGGCACCGAGCTGTTCGATGCGGCGGCGCTGCCGGCGCTGCGGGCCGCCGCGCTGGTCGAGCCCGGCTGAGCGCGGGGCCGCAGCACCCGGCCAGCACCTACGCGGCGTCGAGGCGCAGTTGCGGCGTGATCTGCAAGGGGTCGACGCGCAGGTGCAGCAGCGCGACGCACCCCGCGGCCCGCGCGCGCTCGAATGCGGAGGCGAACTGCGCGGTGTCGTCGACGCGTTCGGCCCAGGCGCCATGCGCCCGTGCCAGCGCGACGAAATCCGGGTTGCGCAGCGCCGTCGCCGCCACACGCCCGGGGTACTCGCGCTGCTGGTGCATGCGTATCGTGCCAAGCATGCCGTTGTCGACGACGAGCACGATCACCGCGGCACCGTACTGCATCGCGGTGGCGAGCTCCTGCGCGTACATCATGAAGCAGCCGTCGCCGGCGAAGCAGACCACGTCGCGCGTCGGCGCGGCGAGCTTGGCGGCGATCGCCGCCGGCAGGCCGTAGCCCATCGCGCCGTTGGTCGGGGCCAGCTCGGTCGCCGCGCCGCGGTAGCGGTAGAAGCGATGCACCCAGACCGCGTAGTTGCCGGCGCCGTTGGCGACGACGGCGTCGTCGGGCAGCGTCGCCGACAGGTGCGCGACAACCGCGGCGAGGTCCACGCCGTGCCCGGCGAACGGCGGCGGCGTCACGTAGCCGAGATGGTCGGCGCGCGCCGCGCGCGTCCAGCCGGCCCAGCGCGGCGCGGCCGGCGCCGGCAGCGCGGCCAGCGCCTGCGCGGTGGCCGAGGCGTCGGCCTCGATCCCCAGCGCCGCACGGTACACGCGGCCAAGCTCGGCCGCATCGGGGTGGATGTGGATCAGTGTCTGGCGCGGCTGCGGCGACTCGACCAGCGTGTAGCCGGCGCTGCTGACTTCGCTCAGGCGCGAGCCGAGCACCAGCAGCAGGTCGGCGTCGCGCACGCGCTGCGCCAGCTGCGCCGACGCGCCGAAGCCGAGCTGGCCGACGTAATGCTCGTTGCGGTTGTCGAACAGGTCCTGGCGGCGAAAGCCGGCCACCACCGGCAGCGCGCGCGCCGCGGCGAAGGCGTGCAGCGCGTCGCGTCCGGCGCCGTCCCAGCGCGACCCGCCGACGATCAGCAGCGGACGCTGCGCCGCGTCGAGGCGCTGCTGCAGCTCGACCAGCGACGCTGCGCTCGGGGCGCGCCGCGTCGGCGGCGGCGAGGGCGCGGCGTCGGGCGCCGTGCCACTGCCGAACAGCAGGTCGTCGGGCAGCACGACGACGACCGGCCCAGGGCGTCCGCTGCGCGCCAGCGCGTAGGCGCGAGCCACGGTCGGGGCGAGTTCGTCGACGCTGCGCGGCTGCGCGACCCATTTGGCGATCGAGCCGAACATCGCCGTGTAGTCGATTTCCTGGAACGCCTCGCGGCCGAGGAAGGCGCTGTCGACCTGTCCGATGAACAGGATCATCGGCGTGGAATCCTGGCGCGCCGTATGCAGCCCGTTGGCGGCGTGCGTCGCGCCGGGGCCGCGTGTGACGAAGCACAGCCCGGGCTCGCCGGTGAGCTTGCCGTAGGCGTCGGCCATGTTCGACGCGGCACCTTCGTGGCGCGTCACCACGGTGCGTATCGACGGCGTCGCGGCCAGCGCGTCGAGCACCGGCAGGAAGCTCTCGCCGGGGACGCAGTAGACGAATGCGGCGCCTTCGCGCACCAGCGCGTCGACCAGAATGTGCCCGCCTTGGCGGGGTTGTGGCGTGGGCATGCTCGTGACGTTCCGGTTCAGCGGCGCAAGGCGTCGATCAGCTGCTGCGAGGAGACCACCTCGGCCTGGCGCGGGAATACCTTGCGCAGCAGCAGCTCGTGCACCTCGTCGTCGGGATCCATGCAGCCGTCGGCGACGACGCTGAGGCGATAGTCGAGGTCGGCGGCCTGGCGCAGCGTCGACAGCACGACGCCCGAGGTCGAGATGCCCGCCAGCATCAGGTGGCGCACGCCGTGCGCGCGCAACACGACGTCGAGGTCGGAGCCGCTGAACGCCGACACTCGGCGCTTGCGCACGACGACCTCGCCCGGGTCGGGGCGCAGCTCCGGGTGCACGTCCTCGTCGAGCAGCCGGCCCTCGGCCTTGACGCGTGAGAACAGCAGGTTGCTCGTGGCGACCTCGGGGTGGCCGGGGCGGAAGCCGACCACGACGTAGATCACCGGCACCCCGGCGGCGCGCGCGGCCGCACGCAAGGCGCGCAGCGGCGCGAACAACGCGGCCGCGGCCTGCGGCCGCAGCGCGACGATCGACGGTTGCACGTCCATGATCAGCAGCGCGCTGTCGGCGGCGCACGGGGCGGGGGAATTCATGGGTGGTCTCGGGGCAATAGATGCACCGCAGGATAGCGCGGCGGCGTCTATCATCGCGCGCTGCCGGGCTGTTCCGGCCCGACACCGCTGCCCGTGCCGCCGCCGCCACCGCCATCCCCGCATCTCCACGCCGCCGCCGCGCGGCGCACCATCGTCGCGCTCAACGCCGCCTCGGCGCTGGCCCAGCTCGGCCAGTACGGTATCGGCTTCGTCGTGCTGCCGGTGTGGCTGGCTGCGCGCGGGCTGGCGCCGTTCGCGCTGGGGGTGCTCGGCGCGCTGCAGTGGTTCGGCATGCTGGCCGGAATCCGGCTCGCGCCACGCCTGGTGGCACGGATCGGCGCGCGCCGCGGCGTGGTCGTCGGCATGCTGCTGGGCATGGCCGGGTTCGCGCTGCTGGCGCTCGACGTGCGCGGCAACTGGATCCCGGCGGCGGCCTTGATCGGCCTGGGTCTTGGGCTGCGCTGGCTCGCGCTGGAGCCCTGGCTGTACGCGCTGGTGGCGCCGCATCGGCGCGGCCGCGTGGTCGGCGTGCACGAGACCCTGATCGCGCTGGCGCCGATTGCCGGGCCGGCGGCGGCCGCCGCGCTCGGCATGGGGCGTGGCGCGCTGCTCGGGCTCGGCCTGGGCGCGTCGGCGGCGGCGCTGGC
>JAKAHP010000347.1 GCA_021825505.1 Pseudomonadota bacterium | reverse complement strand
TCGGGCGCGAGCAGGCCGAGGCTGCGCGCGCGCCGCGATCGCGGTGTCGTCGAGCCCGGCACCGTCGTCGCTGACCGCGATGCGCACTTCACTGCCCTCCTGGCGCACGCTCAGGCGCACCGTGCCGGTCGGCGGCTTGCCGGCCGCGGCGCGCTGCGCCGGGCTTTCCAGGCCGTGCGCGACCGCGTTGCGCAGCAGGTGGTCGAAGGTGCCGGCCATGCGGTCGAGCACGCCGCGATCGATCTCGATGGTGCCGCCGACGATGTCCAGCGCCACCGCCTTGCCCGCGTCCTTGCCGGCCTGGCGCACCGTGCGGTACAGGCGCTCGGCGATGCTGTCGAACTCGACCATGCGCGTGCGCAGCAGATCGCGCTGCAGATCGCGCGTCAGCCGCGACTGGCGCGACAGGTTGTCGTCGGTGGCCTGCAGCGTGCGCGTCAGCGTGCTTTGCACCAGCGCCAGGTCGTTGACCGACTCGGCCATCATCCGCGTCAGTTCCTGGAAGCGGGTGAAGCGGTCGAATTCGAGCGGGTCGAAGTCGCGCCCGTCGTCGCGCGCGGCCTGCGCGCGCGCGGCCATTTGCGCGTCGGCCTGCAGCTCGATGTCGCGCACCTGGGCGCGCATCCGCTCGAGGTTGTCGCCCAGGTCGCGCGTGCTGGAACGGATCTGGCCGAACTCGGTCTCGAGACGGGCGCGCGCGATGCTGACCTCGCCGACCTGATTGACCAGGCGGTCGAGCAGCGCGGCGCGCACCCGCACCGGCTGCGCCGCCAGCCGCGCGCGCGGCGCGGATTGCGGTGCCGAGGTCGGCGCCGGCGCCGCGGCGGGGGCCGTGGCGGGTGCTGTGACATTCTTGGCCTGTGCTTCCTCAGGCGCCTGCGGCGCGGCTTGCGCCGCAGCCTGCGTCGCACCGCGCAACTGGCTCTCGCGCAGCCGCTCGAAGCGCGTGGTCAGCGCATCGCAACGCGCGTTCAGTTCGAGCACCGCACCGCCCTCGGGCGTGCCCTCGGCGCCGAGCAAGGCCTCGATGTCGGCTTCCAGTCGGTGTGCGGCGTCGCCCAGCGCCATGGCGCCGGCCATGCGCGCGCTGCCCTTGAAGGTGTGCAGCAGGCGCATCGCCTGCTTCGGCGCGGCCGCGTCGTGCGGTTGCCCTTCCCAGCGACGCAGCGCGGACGCGAGTTGCGGCAGCAGTTCGGTGGCTTCGAACTCGAACACCGAGAACAGCTCGGCGTCGACCGCGTCGTGCAACTCGCCGGGAGCCTCGGCCACCGGCGCGGCGCTTGGCGGCGCGCTCGGTGTGCCTTGCGCGAACGCTGCGCGGTCGGGCGGCGGCGTGCCGGCGCGCAGGCGTTGCGTCAACGCGTCGAGCGCGCTTTCCAGCGCTGGCGGCGCGTCGCGCAGGAATCCGGCAGCGAACTGGTGCAGCAGGCCGCGGATGTCGTCGACGGCCGCCGTCAGCAGCGCGGCGTCGCGCGCGTCGACCGCGTGCGGCGCCTGGCGTTGC
The DNA here is from genome assembly GCA_021825505.1 of Pseudomonadota bacterium. Lineage (GTDB taxonomy): Bacteria > Pseudomonadota > Gammaproteobacteria > Burkholderiales > Burkholderiaceae_C > Thiomonas_A. The sequence continues at coordinate 1,664 of JAKAHP010000347.1, read as the reverse complement.
AGCTCGATGATCGTCTCGATGCGCTCGGCGAGGTCGCCGACGCTGCGCAGTCCGACGGTGCGCGAGCTGCCGCGCAATTGATGCGCCAGTGCCGCGGCTTCCCCGCCCAGCGCCTGCTCCGGCTGGCGCGCCCAGGCGTCGAGGTCGGCGTGCAGGCGTCGCACCAGCTCGTCGGCTTCGCCCAGGTAGATGTTGTACAGCGCCGGCGGAATGCGCAGCTCGCCGATCACCTTGTCGGGCTCGACCTGATCGGGCGCATGCGCCGGCCAGTGCGGCGCCACGGGCGGCACCGCGCCGGCCCGTGTGTCCGTGGAAGCCTCGGCCGTGGCCTCAGCTGCGGGTTCGGCGGCCGCCTCGCTCGCTGGCGCGGCGGCGGCCTCCGCCACCGGTGCGACGCTGGTCTCGACCGACGGCGCAAGCGCCAGCCCCATGGCCGGCGCCGCCTCGACGGCGGGTTCAGTCGGGCGCTCGACGACGGGCTCGGCAGCAGCCTCGACGGCAAGCTCGGCCGGCGGCTCGGCAGCGGGTTCGGCGAAAGGTTCAGCGACCGGTTCGGCGATCGGTTCGGCGACGTCCTCAACCACGGGCTCAGCGATCGCCTCAGCAACCGGTTCGACGACGGGTTCGACAGTGGCCTCAGCGGCCGGCTCAGCGAGGGCTTCAGCGCTGGTCTCCGCCACGGGCTCGGCTGCCGGCTCGACCGGGGGTTCGGCTGCGGCCTCGACCACGCGCTCGGCGGCCCGCTCGAGCGCGGGTTCGACCACCGGTTCGAACACGGGTTCGGCCATCGGCTCGGCCAGCGGCTCGAGCATGGTTTCGGCCACAGCTTCAGCCGCGTGCTCGGCCACGGGCTCGATCCCGGGCTCGTTCACCGGTTCGGAGACGGGTTCGGAGACGGGTTCGGAGACGGGTTCGGAGACGGGTTCGGAGACGGGTTCGAGCACCGGTCCGGCCATGGGCTCGGCCACGTGCCCGGCTTCGGGCTCGGCGGCAGGTTCGCTCGCAGGCTCGGCCGCAGCTTCGGCAGGCGCGGGCTGGTCGGCGGCGATCTCGGGCAGGCCGAGCAGCAGCGCGTCGGTCAGTTCGATTTCGGCCGCGGGCGGCGCATGCTCGGCGGAGGTCGGCGGGATTTCGGTGAGTTCGTCGGCCGCAACCGCGCTGCGCGGGCCCTGCACCGGTACATCGGGCTGGACGCCGCCCACGCCGCGCAGCGCGCGCGCCGCGCCGACGATGCCGGCGCTCGAGTGGCCGGAGGCGTCGCCGGCGCGCAGCGCCGCCGTCCACGCTTCGAATTCGCCGAACGCGCGCGCGGCCAGGTCGAGCAGGGGCAGCGTGGCGACGCGCTGCTTGGCCAGCACCTGGTTGAACAGCTGTTCCATCTCCCACGCGGCTTCGCCGAAGTCGCGCAGGCCGACCATGCGCGAGCTGCCCTTGAGGGTGTGGAAGGCGCGGCGCACGCTGCTCAGCGCCGCTTCGTCGTCGGCTTCCGGATCGGCGCGCAGGTGCACCAGCACGGCACGACCGGCGGCGACCACGTCGACCGCCTCGTCGAGGAAGATGCCGAGCAACTCTTCGTCCTCGACGCTGTCGGCGGTGGTCGTCGCCGGCGCAGCGGGCGCGGACGGGGGCGGCGCCGGAGCCGCGGGCGGCGGTGGAGGCGCGGC
>JAKAHP010000346.1 GCA_021825505.1 Pseudomonadota bacterium | reverse complement strand
GGCCAGCGCCACGTGCAGCGCGCCGCGCGCGCGCAGCAGCGCCTGCGCGGCGAAGCCGGCCGGCGGGGCGCGATAGAAGGCGCCGCTGGCGCGCGTGGCCGCGCGCACCGCGGGCGGGCCGTAGGAGGGCATGTACAGCGCCGCGGAACGCCCGGTCGAATGGCTGCCGCACTGCGCCTCGCGCTCGAGCAGCAGGGGTGCGGCGCCGTGGCGCTGCGCCAGCGTCCAGGCCAGCGAAGCGCCGGCGATGCCGCCGCCGACGATGACGATGCGCGGCGTGGCAGCCATGGCCTAGGCTTTCGCCGGGCTCAGGTGCGCGTCGTGCAGGTCGGGCAGGAAGGCGGCGAGCATGCCGATCAGCGGCAGGAAGGCGCATACCTTGTAGACCCCGACGATGCCGATGACGTCGGCCAGCTGCCCCAGCGCGGCCGCGCCGATGCCGCCCAGGCCGAACGCCAGGCCGAAGAACAGCCCGGCCACCGCACCGACCTTGCCCGGCATCAGCTCCTGCGCGTAGACGATGATCGACGGGAACGCCGACGCCAGCACGAAACCGATCACCGCGGTCAGCGGCGCGCTCAGGGCCAGCGGCGCGTAGGGCAGCGCCAGCGTGAATGGCGCCACGCCGAGAATCGACGCCCAGATCACGCGCTTGCGCCCGATGCGGTCGCCGATCGGCCCGCCCAGCAGGGTGCCGGCGGCGACCGACGCGAGGAACACGAACAGATGCAGCTGCGCGTCGCGCAGGCCCAGGCCGAAGCGCGTTTCCAGGTAGAAGATCAGATAGGTGTTGATCGACGCCAGATAGAAGAACTTGGAGAACACCAGCGCCAGCAGCACCGCGAGCGTGCGCCGCACCAGCCCCGGCGGCGGGGCCACCACGGCGTCGTGGCTCGCGCGCCGGCGCCCCGGGCGCTGCTGGTGCGCGGCCCAGCGTCCGACCATGCCGAGCACGGCCATCGCCAGCAGCGCGGCGATCGAGAACCAGGCCAGGCTGGACTGGCCGTGCGGCACGATGAACGCTGCCGCCAGCAGCGGGCCGAGCGCGGTGCCGGCGTTGCCGCCGACCTGGAAGATCGACTGCGCCAGGCCGTGGCGGCCGCCCGAGGCCAGCCGCGCGACGCGCGACGACTCGGGGTGGAAGATCGACGAGCCCATGCCCACGCAGGCCGCGGCGATCAGCACGTGGGCGAAGCTGTCGGCGCGCGACAGCAGCAACAGCCCGGTGAAGGTAAAGCCCATGCCGACCGACAGGGAGTAGGGGCGCGGCTTGCGGTCGGTGTACAGCCCGACCAGCGGCTGCAGGATCGACGCGGTGACCTGGTAGGTCAGCGTGATGAAGCCGATCTGCACGAAGCTCAGGTGCAGGTTGGACTTGAACAGCGGGTAGATCGCCAGCATCAACGACTGCATCATGTCGTTGAGCATGTGGGAAAAGCTGATCGCGCCGAGCACCGGGTAGCGGGTGTCGGCGCGCGGCGCGGCAAGCGGCGCGGGCGAGGTCGAGGACATCGGGTCGGGTTGGGCGCGCACTGCGCGCCGCGGCGAAGCGGGCAAGGCCCCAGTCTAAGCGCGCCGCAGCAAGTCTGCAGCGGCGCGCGCCGTGCCGGCGCGCCCTGGCGTCAGCCCTGTGCGCCGTACGCCTGGCGCATCGTCGCCAATGCGGTGGCGAGGTCGATGACGTGGTTCTGCGGCCCGGCCGCGGCGATCTTGCACGCCCCCAGCACATTGCCCAGGCGGCATGCGTCGACCAGTTCCCAGCCCTGCTCGAGCGCCCACAGCAGCGCGCCGCGGAAGGCGTCGCCGCAGCCGGTGGGGTCGACCACCGCGGCCGCCGGCAGCGCCGCCACCTGGGTGACGGTGCCGTTCGCGTAGACCTCGCAGCCTTCGGCGCCGCGCGTGACCACCAGCCCGCGCAACTGCGCGGCCAGCGCCGCGGCGTCGCCACCGATGCGCTGCAGCAGCAGCGCGACCTCGTAGTCGTTGAGCACCGCCCAGCTCGCCTGCGCCACCAGCACGCGCAGGTCGTCGGCGTCGAACAGCGGCAGCGCCTGGCCCGGATCGAAGATGAACGGCAGGCCGGCCGCGGCCATCTGCGCGGCGTGGTCGAGCACGGCCTGGCGCGCATCGGGCGCGACGATGCCCAGCGTCAGGCCGGGCAGCAGCGGCACCGGCTGCAGGTGCGCCTCGAGCATCGCGCCCGGATGGAAGCCGGTGATCTGGTTGTTGTCGCGGTCGGTCATGATGTGCGCCTGCGCGGTGTGCAGCTCGCGCGAGACGTGCACATGGGCGCGCGAGATGCCCAGCGCATCGAAGCGTGCCTCGTAGTCGCCTCCGTCGCGGCCGAGCGCGGCCAGCACGATCGGCTCACCGCCGAGCAGGCGCAACGTGTAGGCGATGTTGCCGGCGCAGCCGCCGAATTCGCGGCGCAGGCGCGGGATGTCGAAGGCGACGTTGAGGCGATGGATGCGGTCCGGCAGGATGTGGTCGGCGAAGCGACCGGGGTAGTCGCTGATCGTGTCGTAGGCGAGGGAACCGCAGATCAGGCAGGACATGTGTGGGGGGAATCGCTGAAGGTTGGAACAAACCGCACTTTAACGCGCTTGCCCGCAGCGTCGCGCCGCGGCTATGCTCGAACGCCACCTTCCAGCGCGGAGCCGCCCGATGCCGCAAGACTGCCTGCTCGCCCTCGATCAGGGCACGTCGAGTTCGCGTGCGCTGGTGTTCGGCCCCGGCGGCGACATCGTCGCGCTGGCGCAGCGCGAACTGGCGCAGCACTACCCGCAACCGGGCTGGGTCGAGCACGACGCGCGCGAGCTCTGGCGCGACCAGCTCGACTGCGCGCGCGAGGCGCTGCAGCGCGCCGCCGCGCTGGGCCTGCACCCGGCCGCGCTGGGCATCAGCAACCAGCGCGAAACCACGCTGCTGTGGGACCGCGCCAGCGGCGAGCCGCTGCACCGCGCGATCGTCTGGCAGGACCGGCGCACCGCGCCGATGTGCGAGGCGCTGCGCGCGCAGGGGCTGCACGAGGAAGTGCGTGCGCGTACCGGGCTGGTGCTCGACCCCTATTTCTCGGCGACCAAACTCAAATGGCTGCTCGACACGCTGCCCGGGGCGCGCGCGCGCGCCGCGCGCGGCGAACTGGCGTTCGGCACCGTCGACAGCTGG
>JAKAHP010000043.1 GCA_021825505.1 Pseudomonadota bacterium | reverse complement strand
AAGCGACATGAAGCGTCTGCTGGCGTATTCGTCGGTCGAGAACATCGGCATCGCCTTCGCCGCGCTGGGGCTGGCGCTGGTGTTCCACGGCGCCGGCATGTCCGCGCTGGCCGCGCTGGCGCTGGCCGCGATGCTGTACCACGCGCTGAACCACGCGTTCTTCAAGAGCCTGCTGTTCTGCGCCACCGGCTCGGTGCTGCACGCCACCGGGCAGCGCGGCCTGGGCAGCCTGGGCGGCCTGCTGCGGCGCATGCCGTGGGTCGGCTGGACCGCGCTGGTTGGCACGCTGGCGATCGCCGGGCTGCCGCCGCTCAACGGTTTCGTCGCCGAGTGGATGCTGCTGCAGGCCTTCCTGTTCACGCCGACTTTGCCGCACCCGTTCTTCAACCTGCTGATTCCGCTCGGCGCGGCGCTGCTGGCGTTGACCGCGGCGTTGGCCGGCTACGTGATGGTCAAGTTCTACGGGGTGATCTTCCTCGGCCGCCATCGTGAGCCGGGGCTGGAACACGCGCACGACTGCAGCCGCTTCGAGCGCGTCGCGCTGGTCTGGTTCGCCGCGGGTTGCGTGGCGCTCGGGCTCGCCCCCGGGCTGGTGCTGCGCGCCATCGACCCGGTGGTCGCGCTGCTGTTCGGCCACGGGCTGGCGGTGCCCTCGGGCTGGCTGCGGCTGGTGCCGCTGGACGCGGCACGCGCGGCGTATTCGCCGCTGGTCGTGGTCGCGGTGGTGGTGTCGGTGGTGCTGGCCACCGCCTGGGGCACGCACCGGTTGCTGCCCGGACGCACCCGGCGCGCCGACCCCTGGGATTGCGGCGCGCCCGACGCCAGCGCACGCCTGCAGGATACCGCCGAGGGCTTCGGGCAACCGGTGCGCCGGCTGTTCGAGCCTTTCTTCCTGACCCGCGTCGAGCTGCCGACGCCCGACGACACGCAGCCGCGCTACCGCGTCGTCGTCGCCGAGCGCATCCGCGCGCAGCTGTACCAACCGGCGGCCGACGCTGTGCTGTGGCTGGCGCAACAGGTCGGCCGGATCCAGCACGGTCGCATCTCGATCTACCTGCTGTACAGCTTCGTCACGCTGTTGCTGCTGCTCGCTGTGGTGTTGCGATGATGCGCGCCGCGTCCGGAGGCTTGCGATGAATGCCGCACAGGGGGTCTGGGGGCCGGCGGTGAGCGCGCAGTTGCACGCCATCGCGCCGAGTGCCGCAGGCGTGCTGACGCAATGCGTGGTCGTGCTGCTGTCGGTGGCGCTGGCGCCGCTGTTCGCGGGCTGGCTGGCGCAGTGCCGTGCCTGGCTGAGCAACCGCAGCGCGCCGCCGTTGTGGCAGCCCTATCTGCGCCTGCGCAAGCTGTTCGCCAAGGAGGCGGTGCTGGCGCACGACGCCTCGCCGCTGTTTCGCAGCGTGCCCTACCTGCTGTTCGGCCTGATGGTGGCGGCCGCATCGATCATTCCGACGCTGTCGACCGACCTGCCGTTCGCCGCGGTGGCCGACGCGATCGCGCTGGTCGGCTTTTTCGCATTGGCGCGCGTGTTCATCGCGCTGGCCGGAATGGACATCGGCACCGCGTTCGGCACGATGGGGTCGCGGCGCGAGATGATGATCGGCTTCCTCGCCGAGCCGGCCTTGCTGATGGTGTTGTTCACGTCGTCGCTGATCTCGGGCAGCACGCTGCTGCCGACGATCGCCGAGGCGCTGCGCGGCCAGGCGCTGGCGATCCACCCGGGGCTCGGGTTCGCCGCGGTCGCTTTCGTGATGGTGCTGCTGGCCGAGAATGCGCGCATTCCGGTCGACAACCCGGCCACCCACCTCGAACTGACGATGATCCACGAGGCGATGGTGCTGGAGTATTCGGCGCGGCATCTGGCGCTGATCGAGTGGGCCAGCGCGCTCAAGCTGTTCAACTACGCGTGCATCGGCTTCGCGCTGTTCGTGCCCTGGGGCATCGCCGGCCATGCCGACGGCCTGGCCTGGCTGGCGCCGGCACTGCTCGCGTTGCTGCTCAAACTCGCACTGGCCGGGTTCGGCATCGCGCTGCTGGAGACGCTCAGCGCCAAGCTGCGCATCTTCCGCGCGCCCGAGTTCCTCGCCAGCGCCTTCCTGCTCGCGGTCATCGGCCTGCTCGTCGGGCTGGTGCTCGAGCGCTGAGAGCCGTGATGCCCTCGCTGTCGACCCAGCTCATCCACCTGTGCGCGGCGCTGTTGCTGCTGCTCGCGTTCGCGATGCTGGCGCAGCGCCGCGTGGCCAATCTGGTCGGGCTGTTCGCCGCGCAGGGGCTGATCCTGGCGCTGTGCGCCGCGGTCGTCGCGCGCAGCACCGGCCAGCACGAGCTCTACGCATCGGCCGCGTTGACGCTGCTGCTCAAGGTCGTGGTGCTGCCGTGGATCCTGCGCCGGCTGATCCGGCGCCTGCACGCCGAGTGGGACACCGAGACGCTGCTGCGCATCCCGACCATGCAGATCGCCGGCATCGTGCTGGTGATGTTCGCCTTCGTGCTGGCGCAGCCGATCTCGCCGTTCGCCGGCGAGGCCACGCGCGGCACGCTGGGCATCGCGCTGGCCGTCGTGTTCCTGGCGATGCTGATGATGATCGTGCGCCGCACCGCGATCGCCCAGGTGATCGGCTTCCTGGCGATGGAGAACGGCCTGCTGTTCGCCGCCACCAGCGCGACCTACGGCATGCCGATGGTGGTCGAGCTCGGCATCGGCCTCGACGTGCTGGTCGGGGTTTTCGTGCTCGGCATCTTCTTCTTCCAGATCCGCGAGCAGTTCGAAAGTCTCGAGCTGCGCCACCTGGAAAGCCTGAAGGACGACGGCGACGAGGAGGGGGCGCGATGATCGAGCTGGGCCTGGTGCTGCTGCTGCCGCTGCTGGGGTCGGCGCTGCTGGCGCTGCTCGGCCATCGCGCGGTGGCGCCGCACCTGAACGTCGCGGCCAGCGCGGCCACCTTCATCGCGAGTTGCGCGCTGACCCTGCGCGTGTTCGCCGGAGGTCCGCTGCTGGCCTTCGATGCGCAGTTCTTCATCGATCCGTTCAATGTGTTCCTGGTCGCGCTGACCGCGTTCATCGGCATGACCACGGCCGGCTTCTCGCGCCCCTACATGCGCATCGAGCAGGCGCATGGCCGGGTCGACGCCGCGCGCCTGCGCCTGTACCACAGCATGTACCAGCTGTTCATGTTCACCATGCTGCTGGCGCTGACGACCAACAACATGGGGCTGCTGTGGGTCGCGATGGAAGCGGCGACCCTGTCGACCGTGCTGCTGGTTTCGCTGTACCGGACCAAGGCCAGCCTCGAGGCGGCCTGGAAGTACTTCATCCTGTGCGGGGTCGGCATCGCCTTGGCGCTGTTCGGCACCGTGCTGCTCTATCTGGCGGCCGAGCGCGTGCTGGGCGCCAGCGGCATGGACGCGCTGCTGTGGACCCGGCTCGACGCCGCGCGCGCGCGCCTCGAGCCCGGCATCGTCGGCCTGGCCTTCGTCTTCCTGCTGGTCGGCTACGGCACCAAGGTCGGCCTGGTGCCCTTGCACAGCTGGCTGCCCGATGCCCACGCCGAAGGCCCGACGCCGGTGTCGGCGGTGTTGTCGGGGTTGCTGCTCAACGTCGCGCTGTACGCGGTGGTGCGCGCCAAGGTACTGGTCACCGGCGCGGTGCACGCGGCCTGGCCCGGCGCGATGCTGATGGGTTTCGGCCTGCTCACGGTGGTGGTCGCCGCGTTCCTGCTGTGGCGGCAGAAGGACGTCAAACGGCTGTTCGCGTACTCGTCGATCGAGCACATGGGCATCATCACCTTCGCGTTCGGCATGGGCGGGCCGATCGCCAATTTCGCCGCGCTGCTGCACATGACCGGGCACGCGCTGACCAAGAGTGCGATCTTCTACAGCACCGGGCACGCAGCGCAGAAGGCCGGCAGCCAGCGCATCGACCGCATCGAGGGCTTGCGCGAGCGCTCGCCGGCGCTGGGCTGGGCGCTGATGCTGGGCGCGCTGGCCATCGTCGGCGTGCCGCCGTTCGGCGTGTTCGCCAGCGAGTTCCTGATCCTGACCCAGGCCATGCAGGTGCAGCCCTGGGCCACGCCGATCCTGCTGCTGGCGCTGGGCGTGGCGTTCGGCGCGATTTTCCTGCGCGTGCAGGGCATGGTGTTCGGCGCCGGCAGCCTGCGCCGCCTGCCGCACCAGCCGTGGATGCTGCCGGCCTTCGTCCACATGGGGCTGGTGCTGATGCTGGGGCTGTGGGTGCCTGACTTCCTCGCCACCTGGTGGCACATGGCCGCGGCGATGATCGGGGGTGGAGCATGATCATCCCACGCGTGGTCGGCTCGCCGCTGCCGCTGGAGCTGCACGAGGTCGACGCGGCAGGCTGGAGCGCGCTGGCGCAGCAGCTGCATGAGCGGGGGGCACGCCTGCTCAGCCTGTGGGGCGAGCCGGCTGGCGCCGGCAACCGGGTCTGGGCCTGCTGGCTGGACGGCGCGCAGCTGGTGCTGGGCGTGCTCGAGCTGGCCGACGGCGCCATGCATTACCCGGGGCTGCACGCGCTGTTCCCGGCCGCAGCGCGGCTGCAGCGCGCGCTGCGCGATCTGCTCGGGCCGCAGGCCACCGGCGGCGACGCGCGGCCGTGGCTGCGCCACGCAGCGTGGGGCGCGGACTGGTACCCGCTGCGCGACGCCGCGCCGCCGACCCCGGGCGACACGACGCCGTACCCCTTCGTCGCAGTCGACGGCGACGGCGTGCACGAAATCGCCGTCGGCCCGGTGCACGCCGGGGTCATCGAGCCGGGCCAGTTCCGTTTCTCGGTGGTCGGCGAGAAGGTGCTGCGCCTGGAGCAGCGCCTGGGCTTCACGCACAAGGGCGTGGCGCGGCGTTTCACCGAACTCGATCTGCACGGCGGGCTGCGTCTGGCCGCACGCCTGTGCGGCGACAGCAGCGTGGCCTACGCCTGGGCCTACTGCATGGCGCTGGAGGCGCTGGCGGCGCTGCAGCCGCCGCCGCGCGCGCTGGCCTTGCGTGCGCTGCTGCTCGAGCGCGAGCGCATCGCCAACCACCTCGGCGACCTCGGCGCGATCGCCAACGACGCCGGCTTCGCGTTCGCGCTGGCGCAGTTCTCGCGGCTCAAGGAAGACCTGTTGCGCCTCAACGCGCCGGTGTTCGGCGCGCGCTACCCGATGGACGCGCTGTGCCCGGGCGGCGTCGCGCTCGACGTCGATGGCTCCGCGGTGGCGCAGCTGCGCGCGCAGGGCGAGCAGCTGCGCGCGGAAGCGCAGCGCCTGCGCGCGATCTGCGACGAACATGAAGGCCTGCACGACCGCCTGCGCACGACCGGGCGCGTCGAGCCGGCGCTGGCGCGGCGGCTGGGCATGCTGGGGCTTGCCGCGCGCGCCAGCGGGCAGGATCTGGACCTGCGTGCGCTGGCCGGCTGGGCGCCGTACGACGGTTTGGGCGTGCGCGCCGCGGTCTACGACGGCGGCGACGTCGCGGCGCGCTTCCAGGTGCGCTTTGATGAGTTGTTCGCGTCGCTGGCGTTGTGCGACGAGCTGCTCGTGGCGCTGCCCGGCGGCAGCGTGTGCGCGCCCATGCCGACCGAGGTGGGCGCAGGGCTGGGACTGGGGCTGGTGGAGGGCTGGCGCGGTCCGGTGCTGGTGGCGCTGCACGCGGCCGGCGGCGGCGGCATCGCGCGCTGCCAGGTGCACGATCCGTCGTGGCAGAACTGGCCGGCGATGGAGTGGGCGGTGATTCGCGACATCGTTCCCGATTTCCCGCTGATCAACAAATCGTTCAACCTGGCCTATTCGGGGCACGACGGCTGAAGGGGCGCGGACATGTGGCAGACCCTGAAACAGATCGCTCGCGTCGGCCGCGTCTCGGAAGCGGCGCCGCGCGACAGCGCGCACGCGGTGCGCGGCGATGCCGAGCCGCTGCGCGCCGAGCTGGCGCGCCTGCTCGGGCGCGCGCTGGCGGTGCGCGTGGTCGACAGTGGCTCGTGCAACGGCTGCGAGCTCGAGATCAATGCCCTGGGCAACCCCTACTACAACCTGGAGGGGCTGGGGCTGCATTTCGTCGCCAGCCCGCGCCACGCCGATCTGCTGCTGCTTACCGGACCGGTGTCGCGGCATATGGAGCAGGCGGTGCTGCGCACCTGGGCCGCGATGCCCGAGCCGCGGCTGGTGGTCGCGGTCGGCGACTGCGCGCGCGACGGCGGCGTGTTCGGCTGCGGCTACGCCTGCCGCGGCGGCGTGCAGGGGCTGGTGCCTGTCGACGTCTACGTCGGCGGCTGCCCGCCGACGCCGCGCGATCTGCTCGCGGCGATGCTGCAGGCGGTACGCGCGCGGGGGTGACCGCCCCCAGGGCCGGGCTGCGCCCGGCCCGCCCCCGGAGGGGGCTCCAGCAGGCTTGGGGCGGCCCGGCGCCTGCTTGGGAGCGCCCCCAGAGCTGGGCTGCGCCCAGCCCCCCCGAGGGGGCCAAGGAACCTTGGGAGCGCCCCCAGGGCCGGGCGCGCGGTCAGCGACGGCGGCGCGGCAGCGCGCCGAAGGCGGCGCGCAGGGTCTGCGGCGTCGAGTCCTCGGCCATGCTGTAGCCGGGCAGCGCGTCGAGCCGTGCGTGCAGCGCCGGGTCGGCCAGACGCTGCAGCAGCATGCGCAGCGCCGGCGCGTCGAGCGCATCGGCGCGGCACAGCAGGAAATAGCGTTCGGCCGCCAGCGGCAGGAAATCGAGGCCGAACTGCCGCGCCGGCGTCTCGACCCCGATGCCGACGTCGGCCATGCCGCTGGCGACGAAGGCGGCGACCGCGGCATGGGTGTACTCGCCGTGCTCGAAACCCTGGATGCGTGACGCGTCCAGCCCCTCGTCGCGCAGCATGCACTCGAGCAGCAAGCGCGTGCCGGCGCCGCGCTGGCGGTTGATGAAGCGCACGTCGGGGCGCAGCAGGTCGGCCAGCCCGTAGATCTTGCGCGGGTTGCCAGGGGCCACCATCAGGCCCTGGCGCCGCTTCGCGAGCAGGATCACGCGCTGTTCGCGCGCGTCGAGCCAGCCGGCGTAGGCGTCGAGCACTTCGCGTTCGTAGCGCCCCAGCGGCACGTGGAAGCCGGCCAGCTCGCACTGGCCGTCGTGCAGCGCGGCCAGCGCTTCCTGGGTGCCGACGTATTTGCGCTCGAGCGCGACGCCGGCGCGCTGCAGCGCGTCGATCAGCTGCTCGATCGCGAAACCGTGGCTGGCGTGGATGCGCAGCGGGCTTGCCGCGCTGTTCGACACGCTGCGCAGTTCGGTCTCGAGCTCCGAGGCCAGGGTGTCGAGCATCGGCGCCAGGCGCGCGTGGATGCGGCGCTCGGCCCACACCAGACGTTCGCCCAGCGGGCTCAGGCGCGAGCCCTTGCCGCGTGCCATGGTCAGCAGCGGGGCGCCGAACAGGGCGTTGCCCTGGCGCACCATGTCCCAGGCGTGGCGGTAAGACAGCCCGAGCGGCGCGCACGCCGCCGCCAGGCTGCCGCGTTCGTGCACCTGCAGCAGCAGCGCCAGCAGGCGCGGCGGCAGCGCGCGGCCGTCGGCGCTGATGGTCCATTGCGGCTGGATCGAGATCGGCGGCACGTTCTGGCTCTATTTATGTCGTGAATTGCATATTAACCGGCAATTGATGGTCGGGACCACTGGGGTTTGCGGCCATATTGCAGGGCTGGGTCAGGCGGCCTAGAGTCCATCAAGGTTGTGCGGCTTTGATTTATGTCAAGCCGTGCATATGGACGCGGTGCTTATGGACGCGCCTTCCGGGTTCGATGCCGGGGGACGCTTCGACCGAGGAGAGCCCATGAATGCTTCCGACCCCGTCGGCGCGGCGCGGCAGGACGCGGCGGTGCGCGACGCGATCGCCGCCCACCGCACGCGCGACGGCGCCTTGCTGCCGATGCTGCACGCGATCCAGGACGCGATCGGCTATGTGCCGGCTTCCGCGGTGGCCGCGGTGGCCGAAGCCTTGAACCTGTCGCAGGCCGACGTGCACGGCGTGCTCAGCTACTACCACCACTTCCGCCGCGAGGTGCCGGCGCGCCACCGTGTCGCGCTGTGCCGCGCCGAGGCCTGCCTGGCCGCGGGCGGCGACGCGCTGTGCGAGCAGGCCGAGGCGACGCTGGGTTGCAAGCTCGGCGAGCAGCGCGGCGACGGCGTGCTGGAACTCGAGGCGGTGTACTGTCTCGGCCTGTGCGCGAACGCGCCGTCGGCGCTGGTCGACGGCCGCCCGCGGGCGCGCGTCGACGCCGACGCGCTGCAGCGTATCGCCGCCGAATGCGGCGTCGGTGACGGAGGCAAGGCATCATGAGCGCGCGCGCCAAGGTCTATCTGCCGCGCGACGCCGCGGCCCGCGCGCTGGGCGCCGACGAGATCGCCGCCGCGTTGCAGGCGGGCGCCGCGCGCCGCGGCGTCGAACTCGAACTGGTGCGCAACGGCACCCGGGGCCTGTTCTGGCTCGAGCCCCTGCTCGAAGTCGAGACCGGCACCGGGCGCATAGCCTACGGTCCGCTGCGCGTGTCCGACGTCGAAGCGCTGCTCGACGCCGGAGCGCTCGAGGGGCGCGCCGGCCACCCGCTGCACCTCGGGCCGATCGACGCCATCCCCTATCTGGCGCGGCAGCAGCGCGTGACCTTCGCGCGCATGGGCGTCACCGATCCGCTGTCGCTGGACGACTATGCGGCGCACGGCGGCTGGCGCGGGGTGCGCCAGGCGCTGCAGCTCGACGGCGACGCGCTGATCGCGCAAGTGCAGCAGTCGGGCCTGCGCGGGCGCGGCGGCGCGGCGTTTCCGGCCGCGATCAAATGGCGCACGGTGCGCGGCGCGCCCGGCGCGGCCAAATACGTCGTGTGCAACGCCGACGAAGGCGACTCGGGCAGCTTCTCCGATCGCATGGTGCTGGAAGGCGACCCCTACATGCTGATCGAGGGCATGCTGATCGCGGGGCTCGCGGTCGGCGCCGCCACCGGCTACGTCTACATCCGCTCCGAATACCCCGACGCCTACGCGACGTTCAGCGAGGCGGTGCGTCGCGCCGAAGCCGCCGGCTGGCTCGGCGCCGATGTCGCGGGCAGCGGCCGTGCGTTTCGCATCGAGCCGCGGCTGGGCGCCGGCTCCTACGTCTGCGGCGAGGAGACCGCGCTGCTCGAAAGCCTCGAGGGGCGCCGCGGCGTGGTGCGCGCCAAGCCGCCGCTGCCGGCGCTGCACGGGCTGTTCGACGCGCCCACGCTGGTGCACAACGTGATCACGCTGGCCGCGGTGCCGCGCATCGTGGCCGACGGCGCGCAGGCCTACGCCGAGTTCGGCGTCGGCCGCTCGCGCGGCACGCTGCCGTTCCAGCTGGCCGGCAACGTGCTGCGCGGCGGGCTGGTCGAAGTGCCGTTCGGCGTCACGCTGCGCGAACTGGTCGAGGACTGGGGCGGCGGCACGCGCAGCGGACGTCCGATCAAGGCGATCCAGGTCGGCGGTCCGCTGGGCGCCTACGTCGCGCCGCAGCACTGGGATCTGCCGCTGGACTACGAGGCCTACGCCGAAGTCGGTGCGGTGCTCGGCCACGGCGGCATCGTGGTGCACGACGACCGCGCCGACATGATGCGCCTGGCGCGCCATGCGATGGCGTTCTGCGCGCTGGAGTCGTGCGGCAAGTGCACGCCGTGCCGCATCGGCTCGACACGCGGCGTCGAGGTCATCGACCGCATCGGCGCCGGCGGCGGCGAGACCCAGGTGCAGTTGTTGCGCGAACTGTGCGACACGATGGTGCACGGCAGTCTGTGCGCGATGGGCGGGATGACGCCGTTTCCGGTGCTGTCCGCGCTCGACCATTACCCGCAGGACTTCAAGGCCGGCGCGACGCGCGCGGCCTGAGCCAGGACGCAGGAGGCAGGCGATGAATTCCACGATGCACGAGATGGACTACGGTACCCCGAAGCGCGACAGCGAGCAGCAGGTCACGCTGCGCATCGACGGCGTCAGCGTCACGGTGCCGGCCGGCACCTCGCTGATGCGCGCGGCCGCGCAGGCCGGCATCCAGGTGCCCAAGCTGTGCGCCACCGATAGCCTCGAGGCCTGGGGCTCGTGCAGGCTGTGCCTGGTGCAGATCGAGGGCCGCAAGGGCTTTCCGGCCTCGTGCACCACACCGGCCGAGGACGGCATGGTGGTGTGCACGCACAACGACCGGCTGGCGCAGCTGCGCCGCGGCGTGATGGAGCTGTACATCTCGGACCACCCGCTCGACTGCCTGACCTGCAGCGCCAACGGCGATTGCGAGCTGCAGGACATGGCCGGCGTCACCGGGCTGCGCAATGTGCGCTACGGCACGCCTGGCACGGCGCCGCACGGCGTGGCCGGCGCGCACCACGTCGGCGGCCCGATCGACCTGTCGAATCCCTACTTCGCGTTCGACCCGGCCAAGTGCATCGTATGCAGCCGCTGCGTACGCGCCTGCGCCGAAGTGCAGGGCACCTTCGCGCTGACCATCGCCGCGCGCGGCTTCGACAGCCACGTCGCCGCGGGCCAGGACGGTGCGTTCATGGACAGCGAGTGCGTCAGCTGCGGCGCCTGCGTGCAGGCCTGCCCGACCGCCACGCTGCAGGAAAAGAGCGTGATCGAGCACGGCCTGCCCGAGCACTCGGTGCTGACCACCTGCGCCTACTGCGGTGTGGGCTGCGGCTTCAAGGCCGAAATGCAGGGCGACCGCGTCGTGCGCATGGTGCCGTGGAAGGACGGCGGCGCCAACGAAGGCCATTCCTGCGTCAAGGGCCGCTTCGCCTGGGGCTATGCGACGCACAAGGACCGCATCACGCGCCCGATGATCCGCAACTCGATCGACGAGCCGTGGACCGAGGTCAGCTGGGAAGAAGCCATCGCCCACGCCGCCTCGGAGTTCCGCCGCATCCAGGCCAAGTACGGGCGCGGCGCGGTCGGCGGCATCACCTCGTCGCGCTGCACCAACGAGGAAACCTATCTGGTGCAGAAGCTGGTGCGCGCGGCGTTCGGCAACAACAACGTCGACACCTGCGCGCGCGTGTGCCATTCGCCGACCGGCTACGGCCTGGGGCAGACCTTCGGCACCTCGGCCGGAACGCAGACCTTCGAGTCGGTCGACCACGCCGACGTGATCCTGGTGATCGGCGCCAACCCGACCGACGCCCACCCGGTGTTCGCGTCGCGCCTGAAGAAGCGGCTGCGCGCCGGCGCGCGGCTGATCGTGGCCGATCCGCGCCGCATCGACCTGGTGCGCAGCGCGCACGTGCACGCCACCCACCACCTGCAGCTGCGCCCGGGCACCAATGTGGCGCTGCTCAACGCGCTGGCCCACGTCGTCGTCACCGAAGGCCTGGTCGCGCAGGACTATGTGGCGCAGCGCTGCGAACCCGAGGCATTTGCGCACTGGCGCGATTTCGTCGCGCAGCCCGAGAACGCGCCGGAGACGCTCGAAGCCGTCACCGGTGTTCCCGCCGCCGAGGTGCGCGCCGCCGCGCGTCTGTACGCCACCGGCGGCAACGCCGCGATCTATTACGGACTGGGCGTGACCGAGCACGCGCAGGGCTCGACCGCGGTGATGGCGATTGCGAACCTGGCGATGGCCACGGGCAACGTCGGGCGCGAAGGCGTCGGCGTCAACCCCTTGCGCGGGCAGAACAATGTGCAGGGCTCCTGCGACATGGGCTCATTCCCGCACGAGCTGCCGGGCTATCGCCACATCGGCGACAGCACCGTGCGCGGCGCCTTCGAACACGCCTGGGGCGTCACGCTCGACCCGGAGCCGGGCCTGCGCATTCCGAACATGTTCGACGCCGCGGTGGCCGGCAGCTTCAAGGCGCTGTACTGCCAGGGCGAGGACATCGTGCAGTCCGACCCCGACACGCAGCATGTGGCGCGCGCGCTGCGCTCGATGGAATGCATCGTCGTGCAGGACATCTTCCTCAACGAGACCGCGAAGTACGCGCATGTGTTCCTGCCGGGTTCTTCCTTCCTCGAGAAGGACGGCACCTTCACCAACGCCGAGCGCCGCATCTCGCGCGTGCGCCGTGCGATCGCGCCGCTGGCCGGCATGGCCGACTGGGAGGTCACGGTGGCGCTGTCGCGCGCGCTGGGCTACCCGATGGACTACGCCTCGCCCGAGCAGATCATGCAGGAGATCGCCGCGCTGACGCCGACCTTCGCCGGCGTCAGCTACGACAAGATCGACCGCCTGGGCAGCGTGCAGTGGCCGTGCAACGCCGACACGCCCGAGGCCGGCACCGCGATCATGCACGAAGGCGGCTTCGTGCGCGGCCGCGGCCGCTTCGTGCTGACGCGCTTCGTGCCGACCGACGAGAAGGTCAACGCGCGCTACCCGCTGCTGCTGACCACCGGGCGCATCCTCAGCCAGTACAACGTCGGCGCGCAGACGCGGCGCACCGACAACACGCGCTGGCACGACGAGGACAGGCTCGAGATCCACCCGCAGGACGCGCTCGATCGCGGCATCCGCGACGGCGACTGGGTGTCGATCAGCAGCCGCGCCGGCGAGACCGCGCAGCGCGCCAAGGTCACCGAGCGCGTCGCCCCGGGCGTGGTCTACACGACCTTCCACCATCCGGAGTCGGGCGCGAACGTGATCACCACCGACAGCTCGGACTGGGCGACCAACTGCCCCGAGTACAAGGTGACCGCGGTGCAGGTGCGCGCGGTGATCGAGCGCTCGGCCTGGCAGCGCGAGTTCGACGCGTTCGACGCGCGCCAGCAGGAGCTGCTGCGCGGGCGAGCCGAGGAGCGTGTCGAATGAACCTGGCCGAGCTGCCCGCGGGTCCGGCCGGCGCGGCGCCGGTGGCGGTGCTGCGCTGGCGCGGCGGGCGCCGCAGCACGCTGACCGACCTGGTCGCCGATGAGGTCGCGATCGCCTTCGAGTACAACGGCGTCGGTCACGCGGTGATGATGGCCACGCCGACCGAGCTCGACGACTTCGCGCTGGGCTTCAGCCTGGCCGAAGGCATCATCGAGCGCGCCGACGAGCTCTACGACTGCGAAGCCGAAGCCGGGCGCCTGGGCATCACGCTGCACCTGGAAATCGCCGCGCGCTGCTACGCGCAGCTGCAGCAGCGTCGTCGCAACCTGGTCGGCCGCACCGGCTGCGGGCTGTGCGGCGCCGCCGAGCTGGCGCAGGTGTGCCGCGCGCTGCCGCGCGTGCCCGCGGGCGCGCCGCTGCGTGCGGCGGCGCTGAGCCGCGCGGTCGGCGCGCTGCGCGCGCAGCAGCGCCTCGGTCAGGCCACCGGCGCCACGCATGCGGCGGCCTGGTGCGACGCCGACGGTGAGGTGGCGCTGCTGCGCGAGGACGTCGGCCGGCACAATGCGCTCGACAAATTGATCGGCGCGCTGGCGCGGCGCCAGCAGCCGGCGGCGCCGGGTTTCATCGCGGTCACCAGCCGCGCCAGCGTCGAGATGGTGCAGAAGGCGGCGGCGGCCGGCGTGCCGCTGCTGGTCGCGGTGTCGGCGCCGACACGGCTGGCGATCGACACCGCGCAGGCCGCCGGCATGGCGCTGGTCGGGCTGGCGCGCGGCGACGACCTGGTCGTGTACTGCGGCGACGAACGCATCGAACTGGACGGGGACTGAAGCATGGCACTGGGCAAGCTGGTCAGAATGGCGAACCAGATCGGCGAATTCTTCGCCGCCGAACCCGACGCGCAAGTCGCGCAGCTCGGCATCGCCGAGCATCTGCGCAAGTTCTGGGCGCCGTCGATGCGCCGCGAACTGCTCGACGCGCTCGACCAGCCCGGTGCCGCCGATGCGCTGGCGCCGCTGGTGCGCAGCGCGCTGCTGCAGCATCGCGACGCACTCACGCCGCGCCAGGCGGTCTGAGTTGGCGGGCCTGAGCCGGCGCGCGTTCAGCGCGCTGCCGGGGCTGCAGCCGGCGCAGTGAATTGCGTGGCCAGCTGCGCGGCGAGCGCGTCGAACGCGTCGGCCGTATCCACCGCCAGCGTCGGCGCCGCCGCGAAACCGCTGTAGTTGCGCTCGATCGAGCCGCGGTAGCCGGGGTCGTAGTGCTGCGCCAGCAGCTCGACGACGAGTTCGTCGAGCGCGTCGCGCGCCACCAACTCGCACCAGCGCTCGACCACCGCGTGGCCGCGCAGCTCGCGCAGTGCGCGCAGCCGCTGCTGCAGCGCGGCGGTGTCGGCGGCAAGCTCCGCGTAGTCCTCGCGCAGGATGCGTACGCGCGCCGCATCGGCGGTGTGCAGGCGCACGCAGGGCGCCGCGCGCATGCCCTCGAGCACGGCGTCGGGGACCTGCAGCCGGCCGATCTTGCGGCTCTCGCTTTCGACCCAGACCGGGCGCTGCGCGTCGAAGGCGCGCAGCGCGTTCCAGATCGAGGTCTCGAAGGCCTTTTGCGTCGGCTGCTCGACGCCGGGCAGCGCGCCGAGCACCGAGCCGCGGTGCGCGGCGAGCTGTTCGAGGTCGAGCACCTGGGCGCCGGCGCGGGCTAGCGCCTGCAGCAGCCGGCTCTTGCCGCTGCCGGTGGGGCCGCACAGCACGACGAAGCGCTGCTGCGCGGCGGCGGCCGCGAGCTGGCGCACCAGCGCCGCGCGCAGCGCCTTGTAGCCGCCGCGCACCAGCTGCACGCGCCAGCCGACCTGGGCCAGGATGTGCGCCAGCGCACCGCTGCGCTGGCCGCCGCGCCAGCAGTACACCAGCGGCTCGAGCTCGCGCGGCCAGTCGCCGGCGTC
>JAKAHP010000345.1 GCA_021825505.1 Pseudomonadota bacterium | reverse complement strand
AGCGGCGCCCGTCCTGATTAGGATGGGCGCCATGGTTTTCGAGTACTCCGTACACCGATCGGTTAACGCCTTGATCGGACTCGGCTATCGCGGATTGCGCGACATCTTGTGCCAGGCGCGAGATCTAGCCGTTTACACTTTCTTAACCACAGTCTCTGGCCGGTATCGGTCAATCCCCGTATCATATTGATTCTTATGTGATTCGCGGCGACTCGCGAAATGTGGGGAAGGCCCGGAATGGGTCCGATCAGGGGACACAAGGGGGGACGGACGAGGCCGCTGGCCGCCCTGCTGGCCGGTACGCTGGTGCCTGTCCCTGCCCTTGCCGCACCGGGTCCGGTGCCCGATCCGACGCTCATCGCTGGCGCCGTCGCCATTGGTGCGGTCGCGCTGGCGGTCGCGGCAGGGCTGTGGGCGCTGGCCGAGCAGCGCGCTGCCAACCGCCTGCGCCGGACGCTCAAGGGCACTTCCGCCCGCGCCCGCGCCGCCGCCGGGGCGCGCGACGCCCTGATCTCCGCCGGGCGCGAAGCCCTAATCGTGTGGGGCCGCGACGGTACCTCCTCCTACTCCTATGGCGGCGGCGAGCAGCTTCTGGAGTCCTGCCTGGCCGGCGCCGACGCCACGATGCTGTCGCAAGCCATCGACGCGCTGGCCGACAACGGCACGCCGTTCGACCTTATCACCCGCGACCGCGACGGACGGCGCATCACGCTGCGCGGCCGCGCCGTGGGCAGCATGGCCGCGATCTGGCTGGAGCCGGAAGCGGCTGAGAAGACGCAGGCAGTCGACTTCCGCGCCGTGCTCGATGCGCTGCCGATTCCGGTGTGGCTGCGCGACAAGGCGCTGACGCTGGCCTGGGGCAATCGCGCCTTCCTGGCCGAGACCGGCGCAGGCAATGTCGAGGCCGCTGTGGCGGCGCAACACACGCTCGACAAATCCGAGCGCGACCTCGCCGCCACTGCGCGCAGCGAAAGGCGCACCACCGACGCCACGCGCTTTTGCACCGTCGCCGGGCAGCGGCGCGAACTGGCCTTCACCCATGCCCCGCTCGAAACCGGCGGCATCGTCGGCAGCGCCATCGACATCACCGACATCTCCGCCGCCGAAACGCGGCTGCGCAAGCACGTCGAAGCCAACACCGATACGCTCAACAAGCTGGCCACGGCGGTGGCGATCTTCGACCGTGACCAGCACCTGGAGTTCTACAACCGCGCCTTCGCACGGCTGTGGGAGCTGCCCGAAGCCTGGCTCAACACCCATCCCACCGACGGCGAGATCCTCGACCGCCTGCGCGAGGCGCGCCGCCTGCCCGAACAGCGCGACTACCGCGCCTGGAAGCGCGCGCGGCTGGAGCTCTACGGCCAGCGCGACGAGTACATGCCCGAGGATCTCTGGCACCTGCCCGGCGGCAAGACGCTGCGCGTGGTGGCGCAGCGCCATCCCTTCGGCGGGCTCACCTTCCTCTACGAGGACGTCACCGAAAAGCTCGAGCTGGAGAGCGAGTACAACACGCTGAGCAAGGTGCAGTCCGCCACGCTCGACACGCTGCAGGAAGGCGTGGCCGTGTTCGGGCCCGACGGCAAGCTCAAGCTGCACAACGCCGCCTTCGCGCGGCTGTGGGAACTGGAGCCGGCGCTGCTGGAGAGCGAGCCGCACATGCGCCGCATCGCCGAAGCCTGCATCGGCCGCTTCGGCGAGCAGGACAAATGGCAGGAGCTGATCGCCAGCATCTCCTCGGGCTCGGAGCGCCGCCGCGAATGGGGCCAGCTGGAGCGCAGCGACCGCACCATCCTCTCGGTTTCGCTCGCCCCGCTGCCCGACGGCGCCACGCTGGTCAGCTTCGCCGACATCACCGACCGCTCGCGCATCGAGAGCGCGCTGCGCGAGCGCAACGAAGCCCTGATCGCCGCCGACCGCCTGAAGTCGGACTTCATCCACCACGCCTCGTTCCTGTTCCGCGATCCGCTCAACGCCGTGCACGGCTTCGCCGAGCTGCTCGCCACCGGCAGCGCCGGGCCGCTCAACGAGAGGCAGGAAGGCTACGTCCAGGACATCCTCACGGCCTCGACCAGGCTGGCCGAAGTCACCAGCGACATCCTGGACCTGGCGCTGATCGATTCCGGCGCCATGCGGCTGGAGCTGGCGCGCGTCGACCTCAGCGAACTGCTGGAGCACGTCACCGAGCCCTTCCGCCGCCACGCCGAGAGCCTCGACATCCAATTCACGCTCGACTGCGCGCCCGAGATCGGCGTCGTCATGGTGGATCAGAAGCGCATCCGCCAAGTGGTGTTCAACCTGCTGTCCAACGCCTTCAAGTACACGCCGCGCGGCGGCGCGGTGACGCTGGGCGCCACTGTCGTCGGCGACGACGTGCAGATCTTCGTCGCCGACACCGGGCCGGGCATCGCGCCCGAAGTGAAAGCCAACGTGTTCGAACGCTTCGCCGCCAAGGGCCAGAACGGCAGCCGCGCCGGCGCGGGACTCGGGCTGGCGCTGGTCAATCGCTTCATCGAGTTGCACGACGGCTGGGTCGAAGTCGATACCAGCCACGGCGCGGGTACGCTGGTGCGCTGCCACCTGCCGCGCCGCGTGCCCGAGGGCGAGCCGCCGTCGCGCGAAGCCAGCGTGGCGTGACACGCACAAAAAACGGGCCGCGACAGCAGCCCGTTCCGGTTTCGAAGCTACGGCAGGCCGGCCGTCACGCGTTTCAACGCCACCACCGGCACCTTTGCTTCGCCACGGTCCTTGCAGGATTCCTGCGCGGGTGCACGCGAGCTTGCACCCGGACCTGTCTGGGCTCGCGTTAGCTTCGGATCGTCATACCCAAGGTTCGTTCCAAGTCTTCGCCACGGGAGATGGGGAACGAACCGGGCACGTTCAAGACGCTGTGCGTTTTCGTCGCGATTTTGCTAATGATTGGCGCAAGGATTCGCAGGCGAGGGAATGAGGCTGGTGTTAAGTTGTAGCCGACTGCGAAATCGGGGCCTGTACAGTTCTTCTGCGCAGGGCGAGTATTTACTCTAGCGCCATCGTACAGAGAATTGAACGAAGATGCCCCACGTCCTTGTTGCCGGCGCAAGGGGCGCGTTACGTTCAGATGCGACCCGGGGGAGTCGAAAGATGAACAAATGGATCATCGTCACGGCGATGGCGGCGACGCTCGCCGCACCGGCCTGGGC
>JAKAHP010000042.1 GCA_021825505.1 Pseudomonadota bacterium | reverse complement strand
GATCTCGGCAGCAGCGGTCTGCATCGCGCCGCGCAGCTCGGCGATGTCTTCACGCAAGCTCGAGACCTCGCCGCGCAGCGTCTCGTGATCGTTGCGCAGCGTCGACACCTCGCCGCGCAGCGCGTGCTGGTCGCCGCGCAGTACGCCAAGTTCCGCGCGCAGCGCGCCGACGCCGGTCTGCAGTGCGCCGAGTTCGGCCCGCACGGAAGCGAATTTCGGCTCGAGCGCGGCACTCACCGCAGCGGGCCCCAGCGCCAGGTCGCGGCGCTCGAATTCACGCGTCAGCGCCGCGGCAGCGGCGCACGCCTTCTCGTCGGCGACACCCGCCGAGCGCAAGGCATCGACCCATTCGAGTTCCATCGCGAGCACTCCAGGCGCCCATTGTGCAGCGCCTGTGGCGGCGGCGGGGCAATGCCCGCAGCGCGCCGCAGCTCCGTTCAGCTCGGCTCGAGCAAGCCGCGCAGCGTATCCCAGGCGCGCTGCGGGCTGATGCCCTGCAGGCAGGCCAGGGTGCCGAGCGGGCATTCGCGCGCGAAGCAGGGACTGCAGTCGAGCTGCAGCCAGATCGTCGCGCTGCGCCGGGCCGACGGCGGCGTGTGGCGCGGGTCGGTCGAACCGTACAGGCCCAGGGTGGGCCGCCCGAGCGCGGCGGCCACGTGCATCAGCCCGGAATCGTTGCTCAGCACGCCGCTGCTTGACGCCAGCAGCGCGATCGCCTGGGCCATGTCGGTGGCGCCGCACAGATTGCGCACACCGGGCGCGCCGGCGGCGATGGCGCCGCCGGCGGCGCGGTCGCGCGGCGCGCCGAGCACGACCACCGCCCGACCGTCGCGTTGCGCGAGGCGCGCGAACGCGGCGAAATGTTCCAGCGGCCAGCGCTTGGCACCGCCGTATTCGGCGCCCGGACACAGCGCGATGGCGCCGGCGGCAAGCTCGAAGCGACGCAGCGCGGCGTCGACCGCGACGCGCTCGACGTGCAGTTCAGGCGCGGCGGGCGGCGTGTCGGTCGCCGCCAGCGCGAGGTAGCGCGCGCGCATGTCGCTGCGCGCCGGCGGCTCGCGCAGCGCGCGCGTCAACAGCAGGCCGGCGGCCTCGCCGCGGTAGCCCACGCGCAGCGGAATGCGCGCCAGCCACGGAATCAACCTGGACTTGACGTTGTTGCCGAGCACGTAGGCCGTCGGCAGGCGCCGTGCGCGCAGCTGCGCCGCCGCCTGCAGCCGCAGCCGCAGGTCGAGGCGGCCGTGTCCGAGCGCCAGCTCGACGACCTCGGCCACGCCGGGCATCGCGCGCAGCACCGGAGCCACGCCGGGCAGCGCCAGCGCGAGCACGCGCTGGCCGTCGGCGGCCAGGCGCGCCGCCAGCGGCTGCGCCATCACCGCATCGCCGATCCACTGCGGCGCAATCAGCAGCACCTCGCCCGGCGCGCGCCGGGCGCTCGTTGCGACGCTCAATGGCCGTGCGCGACTTCGCCGTCGGCCAGCCGGTAGCGGGTGCCGCAGTAGGGACAGGCGGCTTCGCCGTGGCTGACATCGATGAACACGCGCGGATGGCTGCTCCACGCCGTCATCGACGGGTTCGGGCAATAGGCGGGCAGGTCGCGGGCCTTGAGTTCGACCACGGGCATTTCGGTTTGGGGCAGCGCGCTCATCGGGCAGGGCTTTCGTGGGCAGTTGAGGGGATCAGATCGTCGTCAGCCAGTCGGCATACTTCGCGTTGCGTCCACCGACGATGTCGAAGAACGCGTTCTGGATGCGCTCGGTCAGCGGGCCGCGGCGGCCGGCGCCGATGCGCACGCCGTCGAGTTCGCGGATCGGCGTGACTTCGGCCGCGGTGCCGGTGAAGAAGGCCTCGTCGGCGACGTAGACCTCGTCGCGCGTGATGCGCTTCTCGCGCACGCTCAGACCGAGGTCGGCGCAGATCGCCATCACGGTCTTGCGCGTGATGCCGTTGAGCGCACCCGACGACAGATCGGGGGTCACCAGCGCGCCGTCGCGCACCACGAAGATGTTCTCGCCGGCACCTTCTGAGACGAAGCCTTGCGGGTCGAGCAGCAGCGCCTCGTCGTAGCCGTCGGCGGTGACCTCGAGGTTGGCCAGGATCGAGTTGGTGTAGTTGCTGACCGCCTTGGCGTTGCACATCGTGATGTTCACGTGGTGCCGCGTGTAGCTGCTGGTCTTGACCCGGATGCCTTGCGCCAGGCCTTCCTCGCCGAGATAGGCGCCCCAGGGCCAGGCGGCGATCATCAGATGGATCGTGTTGCCGCGCGGCGACACGCCGAGCTTCTTGTCGCCGATCCAAACCAGCGGGCGGACATAGCACGACTCGAAGCCGTTGGCACGGATCACGTCGATCTGCGCTTGCATCGCCTGCTCGAGCGTGAACGGGATGTCCATGCGCAGGATCTTCGCGCTGTCGAACAGGCGCTGGGTGTGCTCGCGCAGGCGGAAGATCGCGGTGCCCTGCGGGGTCTTGTACGCGCGCACGCCCTCGAACGCGCCGCAGCCGTAGTGCAGCGTATGCGTCAGCACGTGGATCTTGGCGTCGCGCCAGTCGACGAGCTGGCCGTCCATCCAGATCTTGCCGTCGCGGTCTGACATCGACGGGGGCATCGGCGTGGCCATGGGGAGTCTCCAGAACGGTGTGTTGGAAAACCCTCATTCTAGGAGTCCGCGCGCGGCTGCGGCACGGGCGCTTAATCCTCGATTCATGTTCGCCGGCGGCGCGCGAGGCACAATCGAGCCGACTGAATGTTTCGAGGCGTCCACGACGCGCGCCCAGATCCGATGCCATCCTCCAAGCAGCAATCCGCATACAAGTTCGCCACTCGCCATTTCATCGCCCTCGCCAAACCCTACTGGGTGTCGGACGACAAGGCGCGCGGCTGGTTGCTGCTGCTGAGCATCCTGGCGATGAACCTCGCGATCGTCTGGGTCAACGTCCGCCTGAACTACTGGAACAACGACTTCTTCAACGCCTTGCAGGCCAAGAACTACAAGGTCTTCAAGCATCTGCTGCTGGTGTTCACCGGCTACGCGTTCGGCTACATCGTGCTCGCGGTGTATTCGCAGTACCTGTTGCAGATGCTGCAGATTCGCTGGCGACGCTGGGTCACCGAAGTGTTCATGCGCGACTGGCTCGGCGGCGGCACGCATTACCGCATCGCCTTGCTGCGCGGCGGCGCCGACAACCCGGACCAGCGCATTGCCGACGACGTGCGCGGCTTCGTCAACGGCAGCCTGAGCCTGTTCTTCGGTTTCATTTCCTCGCTGGTCACGCTGCTGTCCTTCCTGTCGGTGCTGTGGATGCTGTCGGGCGCGTTCACCCTGGCCGGCTGGCGCATTCCGGGGTATATGGTGTGGGTCGCGCTGGTCTACGCCGGCGCCGGCAGCTATTTCGCGCACAAGGTGGGCAAGCCGCTGATCCGGCTCAATTTCGACCAGCAGCGTTACGAAGCCGATTTCCGCTACGGGCTGGCGCGCACGCGCGAGCACAACGAGGGCATCGCGCTGTACCGCGGCGAGCCGCGCGAGCTGGAAGCGCACGACCGCCGCTTCGCCAATGTCTGGACCAATTGGTGGGGCATCATGAAGCGGCAGAAGCTGTTCACCTGGTACAGCTCGTTCTACGGCCAGCTCGCGATCATCTTTCCGTTCCTGGTCGCGGCGCCGCGCTATTTCTCCGGGCAGATCAAGCTCGGCGGTCTGACGCAGACCACCGGCGCGTTCGGCCAGGTGCAGGGCGCGCTGTCGTGGTTCATCAACGCCTATGGCGACATCGTCGACTGGCGCGCGACGGTCGAGCGTCTGCACACTTTCGTGGCGTCGATGGAGCAGCAGCGCGCCGGCGTCAAGGCGCCGGCGGACGACGGCGCGGTCGACGCCATCGAGCTGGGCGAGCTGCGCCTGGACACGCCCGCCGGGCGGGTGTTGCTGCAGTGCACCGGCCAGCGCATCGAGCGCGGACAGCACACCCTGCTGGTCGGCGCCTCGGGGCTGGGCAAGAGCACGCTGCTGCGCTGGCTGGCCGGCATCTGGCCGTACGCGGGTGGCAGCGGCGCGCATCGTCCACGCGGCACGACGCTGTTCCTGCCGCAAAAGCCCTACCTGCCGATGGGTACGTTGCGCGAGGTGCTGTGCTATCCGCTGGCGGCGGACCGGTTCGACGATGCGCGCCTGCGCGACGCGCTGGCGCAGGTGCAGCTCGGTGCGCTGGCCGAAGTGCTCGACGACACCGACAACTGGATGCAGCGCCTGTCGCCGGGCGAGCAGCAGCGGCTGGGTTTCGCGCGCGCGCTGCTGGCCGCACCCGACTGGTTGTTCCTCGACGAGGCGAGCAGCGCACTCGACGCGTCGCTGGAGGCGCAGATGTACGAGCTGGTGCTGCGCGAGCTGCCGCACACGACGCTGGTCAGCGTCGCCCACCGCGCCGGCGTGGCGCGCTTCCACCGTCGCATCCTCGTGTTGCAGGCCGACGCCGACGGCGGCGCGGCCGCGTTGGGCGAGGGCAACGCGCAGCCGCTGCAGGCCGCCTGAGGTCGGGGAACTAGTCCTGCAGCTCGCGCAGCACGTCGAGCGCCTGCTCGATGCGCTGCACCGGGTACAGCCGCAGGCCGTCCACGCTGCCGCTGCGCGGCGCGTTGGCGGCCGGGATGATCGCGGCGGCAAAGCCGAGCTTGGCGGCTTCGCGCAGCCGTTCCTGGCCGCGCGGCGCCGGCCGGATCTCGCCCGCCAGCCCGACTTCGCCGAACGCCAGCAGGCCGCGCGCAAGCGCGCGATTCTTCAGCGACGAGTGGATCGCCAGCAGCACCGCGAGGTCGGCCGCGGGCTCGCTGATGCGCACGCCGCCGACCGCGTTGACGAACACGTCCTGGTCGCCGCAGGCGATGCCGGCGTGGCGATGCAGCACCGCCAGCAGCATCGCCAGTCGCGCCGGCTCGAGCCCGACCGAGAGCCGGCGCGGGCTCGGCGCCGCGGCGTGGTCGGCCAGCGCCTGGATTTCGACCAGCAGCGGGCGCGTGCCCTCGAGCGTGGCCAGCACGCAGCTGCCCGCCACCGGCGCGCCGTGCTGCGACAGGAAAATGGCCGACGGGTTGGCCACCCCGCGCAGGCCGCGTTCGGTCATCGCGAACACGCCGAGCTCGTTGACCGCGCCGTAGCGGTTCTTGATCGCTCGGATCAGCCGGTAACTGCTGTGGCTGTCGCCTTCGAAGTACAGCACCGTGTCGACCATGTGCTCGAGCACGCGCGGGCCGGCCAGCGCGCCTTCCTTGGTCACGTGGCCGACCAGAACGATGCCGGTGCCGGCGGTCTTGGCGTGGCGCGTGAGCCGCGCCGCGCATTCGCGCACCTGCGCCACCGAACCGGGCGCCGAGCCGATCGCCTCGGTGAACACGGTCTGGATCGAATCGATCACGCACACGCGCGGCGCTTCCGCCTGCAGCGCGTCGGCGATGCGCTCGAGCTGGGTTTCGGCGAGCAGGCGCAGGGGGCTCTCGCGCAGCCCCAGGCGCTGCGCGCGCAGGCCCACCTGGGCCGCCGACTCCTCGCCGCTGACGTAGAGCACGGGCTCACGCGTCGCCAGTTCGGCGAGCACCTGCAGCAGCAGCGTCGACTTGCCGATGCCGGGGTCGCCGCCGAGCAGCACGACGCTGCCCGGCACCAGGCCGCCGCCGAGCACGCGGTCGAGTTCGGCGATGCCGCTGGGCAGCGGCGGCAGCGGTTGCGCGCGCACTTCGCCCAGCGTCTGTACCGTCGAGGCCGGTGCCAGCGCGGCGCCACGCTGCGCCGGCACGGCGGCTTCGGCCAGCGTGTTCCAGGCCTCGCATTGCGGGCAGCGTCCCAGCCATTTGGCCGACTGCGCACCGCAGGCGCTGCAGACGAAGACGCTGCGCGCCATCAGGCGACGTGCACCGGCACGCGTGGCGCCAGCGCGCACATCAATTCGTAGCCCAGCGTGCCGGCGGCCGCGGCGACTTCGTCGATCGACAGTTCGGCGCCATGGTCGCGGCCCCAGCACAGCACCGGGCTGCCGACGTCGGCGGCGCGGCCGGCGGCGCGCACCGGGTCGAGGTCGACCATCAGCATGTCCATCGAGACGCGGCCCAGCGTGCGCGTGAGCACACCGTCGACCACGATCGGCGTGCCGCTGGGGGCATGGCGCGGATAACCGTCGGCGTAGCCCACCGCGGCGACGCCGACGCGCATCGGCTGCGGCGCGCGGAAGGTCTCGCCGTAGCCGACCGGGGCGCCGGCGGCGACCTGCTGCACGCCGATGATGCGGGTGCACAGGCTCATCGTCGGGCGCAGCTCCCAGTCGCCTGCGCCGGGCTGCGGCGCGGTCGGTGAACTGCCGTACAGCATGATGCCGGGGCGCACCCAGTCGCCGAGCCGGCTGGCGTCGCCGCCGTGGCGCAGCAGCGCCGCGGAGTTGCAGGTCGAGTGCTCGCCGGGCAGCCCGTCGACGGTGCGCAGGAACAGTTCACGCGCGTCGTCGTCGCCGCCGGCGACGTCGGCGCTGGCGAAATGCGTCATGTGCCCGATGTCGGCCACCGAAGGCAGCTGCGTCAGGCGCTGCCACGCGGCGCGGTACTGCTCGGGCGAGAAGCCGAGCCGGTTCATGCCGGTGTTGAGCTTGGCGAACACGCGATGCGCGCGCGGCTTGCTGCGCGCCGCCAGCCAGTTGATCTGCGCCGCGTCGTGCACCGTGTGCCACAGGTTCAGCCGTTCGCAGCGCGCCAGGTCGTCGGCGCCGAAGGTGCCTTCGAGCAGCAGGATCGGGCCGCCCCAGCCGAGTGCGCGCAAGGTCTCGGCCTCGGCCAGGTCGAGCAGCGCGAAGCCGTCGGCGCTGCGAAGCGCGGAGAACACGCGGGCCAGGCCGTGGCCGTAGGCGTTGGCCTTGACCACCGCCCAGACCTTGGCGCCGGCGGCCGCGCGGCGCGCGCGCTGCAGGTTGTGGGCGAGGGCGTCGGGATGGATGAAGGCTTGGATCGGGCGCGGCATGAGCGGTTCAGGAGTGAAACGTCAAGTGTAGTGGGCACCCGGTCGTCGCGCGCTGGCGCTGTGCTATAAAGCCGCAGCGCTGCATGAAGCGCGTTGGCATGACGCGCGGGAGCGAATGAAACGAGGCTTTTACTGGATCATGGCGGCGCAGTTTTTCTCGTCGCTGGCCGACAACGCGCTGCTGATCGCGTCGATCGCACTGCTGATGCAGCTGCAGGCGCCGGGCTGGATGACGCCGCTGCTGAAGTTCTTTTTCACCGTCTCCTACGTGCTGCTGGCGCCGTTCGTCGGCTCCTTCGCCGATGCGCTGCCGAAGGGCCGGGTCATGTTCGTGACCAATGTGCTCAAGCTCGGCGGCTTGCTGCTGATGCTGTTCGGCGCGCACCCGCTGCTGGCCTACGGCGCCGTCGGACTGGGGGCTGCGGCCTATTCGCCGGCCAAATACGGCATCCTGACCGAGCTGCTGCCGCCGCAGCAGCTGGTCGCGGCCAACGGCTGGATCGAGGGGACGACGGTCGGCTCGATCATTCTCGGCACCGTGCTCGGTGGTGCGCTGATCAGCCGTGACGTCGGTGACTGGCTGCTCGGGCTGCCGGGCCTGCACGCGATCGGCGTCGACACCGTGGCCGGCGCCGCATTGGCGGCGATCGCGTTGATCTACCTCGTCGCCGCGCTGTGCAACCTGAAGATCGGCGACACCGGCGTTCGCTACGCCAGGCAGACTTTCAATCCGCTGCGCCAGCTGGTCGAGTTCGCGCACTGCACCCGGGTGCTGTGGAGCGACCGCCTGGGGCAGATCTCGATGGCGGTGACGACGCTGTTCTGGGGCGCCGGCGCGACCTTGCAGTTCATCATCCTCAACTGGGCGGAAGCGGTGCTCGGGCTGGATCTGAGCGCCGCGACGACGCTGCAGGCCAGCGTCGCGCTGGGCGTGGCGGTCGGCGCGATCGCGGCCGCCGCGCGGGTTCCGCTCAAGCGCAGCCTCAGCGTGCTGCCGGTGGGCATCGCGATGGGCATGGCCTGCGTGCTGCTGGCGTTTTATCCCCGCGGCGGCGTGCCCGAGGTGCAACTGGCGATCGGCAGCGCCCACCTGTCGCTGGCGTCGCTGCTGGCGGGGCTGTACCTGGTGCTGGTCGGCGCGATGGCCGGCTATTTCGTGGTGCCGATGAACGCGCTGCTGCAGCACCGCGGCTACGTGCTGCTGTCGGCCGGGCACTCGATCGCGGTGCAGAATTTCAGCGAGAACGTCGGCGTGCTGGTGATGCTGGCGATGGACGCGCTGCTGATCTGGCTCCATTTGCCGGTGCGCACGACGATCGCGTTGTTCGGCGTATTCCTGATCGCCAGCATGTGGGCGGTGATGCGCTGGAACGCGCGCAATATGCGCGAGCGCGACTGGACCCGAGTGATCGGCGAGCCGCGTCACGAGACCGCGCCCTGACGGCGCCGGCACGTCTCGATGCTGCGCCTGGGACCGTTGCTGCTGCCGTGGGGCCCGCTGCTGCTGGGGCTGGGCTGGCTGCTCGCGCAGCAGGTCGCCGCAGCCGCCGCGCGGCTCGGCCTGGGCGATGCGCGGCGCGCGGTGACGGGGCTGTTGCTGGCCGCGCTGGCCGCGGCGCGCGCCGCCTTCGTGCTGCGTCACCTCGACGCTTACGCCGGCCTGGGGGCTATGCTCGACGTGCGTGACCGGGGCTTCGACGCCGGTGTCGGGTGGGCGGTCGCGGTCGCCGGCGTCGCGCTGCTGGTGTGGCGGCGCGCGAGCTTGCGCCGCAGCCTGCCGGCGGCGGCCGGTGCCGGCGCGCTGCTGGTGTTGTGCGCGCAGGCCATGCTGCGGCTTTCCGCGCCCAGCGGCCAGCCGCCGCTGCCGGCGCTGGCGCTGCCGGCGCTGGCGCTGCCGACGCTGGACGGCGCGCCGCTGCAGCTGGCGGCGCTGCGCGGTGAGCCGCTGGTGCTGAACCTGTGGGCGACCTGGTGTCCACCGTGTCGGCGCGAGCTGCCGATGCTGGTCGACGCCGGGCACCGCGCGCAGGGTGTGCGCATCGTGCTGGTCGACCAGCGCGAGAGCGCGGCCCAGGTGCGCGGCTACCTGCAGGCCCAGCAGCTGCAGCCGCGCTGGCTGGCGCTCGATGCGGGCGGCGCGCTGGCGGCGCGCTACCAGGTGCCGGGCTTCCCCACCACCTTGTTCTTCGACGCCGACGGCACGCTGCAACGCATGTACGTGGGCGAGTTGTCGGCGGCGACGCTGGCGCAGGGCATCGCCGCGTTGCGCGGGAGCGGGCGTTGACGGCGCGCGACGCGCGCGCGGGCGCGATTGCCGCGTTGCTGCTCAACGCCACGGTCTGGGGCATGTCGTGGTGGCCGCTGCGCGCCTTGCATGCGGCCGGTGTCGACGCCTTGTGGAGCACCGCGCTGAGCTACGCGCTGTGCGCCGCGGCGGTCGCTGCATGGCGCCCGCGCGCGCTGGCGCAGCTGCTGCGCACGCCGCAGCTGTGGGCGATCGCGCTGGCCTCGGGCAGCACCAACGCCGCGTTCAACCTCGGTGTGACGCTGGGCGACGTGGTGCGCGTGGTGCTGCTGTTCTATCTGATGCCGCTGTGGGCGATGCTGCTGGCGCGCCTGCTGCTCGGCGAGCGCGCCGGGCTCGGCGGCGTGCTGCGTCTGTGGCTCGGCCTGGCCGGCGCCGCATGCGTGCTGTGGCCTGCCGGCGGGGGCTGGCCGTGGCCGCACGGTGCCGCCGACTGGCTGGGGCTGCTCGGCGGTGCCGGCTTCGCGCTCAACAATGTGCTGCTGCGCAAATACGCCGCACAGCCGGCCGCGGCGCGCGCGCTGGCGATGTTCGCCGGCGGCCCGCTGGTCGCCGGCGTGGCGGCAGCCGCGCTGAGCACGCTCGGGGGTGCGGCCGGGCTGCCCGCCGCCGGGGCCTGGATCGGCGGCGTGGCCCTGTTCGGCGTGGTGCTGCTGGGCGCCAACCTCGGGCTGCAGTACGGTGCGGCGCGGCTGCCGGCCAACCTGACCGCGCTGGTGATGACGGCCGAAATCGTGGTCGCCGCAGGAAGTTCGATAGCGTTCGGGGTGTCCACGCTGAGCGTGCGGGCCGCCTTCGGTGGTAGCCTGATCGTGCTCGCGGTGCTGCTGGCCGCGCTGGCCGGGCGCAGCCGGGACGACCGGCAGGCGCAGGGCCGGGCCGCGGGCGATGAGGCATGGGCAGAGGCTGGATGGGCAGAGGCGCCGGATGCGGCGCCGGGGAGGAAGGGGCGATGAGTACAGCGGCAGGCGGCGTGGCACCGCGTTCGGCGTTCGATTTCAGCGTGCGCGACAGCGCCGGTGCGCCGCGCGCGCTCGCCGATTGGCGCGGCCAGGTGCTGTTGATCGTCAACACCGCCAGCGCCTGCGGCTTCACGCCGCAGTACGCGGGTCTGCAGGCGCTGTACCACGCCTACCGCGACCGCGGCTTCGTCGTGCTGGCGTTTCCGTGCAACCAGTTCGGCGCCCAGGAGCCCGGCTCGGCCGAGCAGATCGCACAGTTTTGCAGCACCAACTACGGCGTCGAGTTCCCGATCCTCGGCAAGATCGACGTCAATGGCGCGCACACCGACGCGCTGTGGCGCTGGCTGAAAGACGAAGCCAGCGGCGTGCTCGGCACCGAGGCGATCAAATGGAACTTCACCAAGTTCCTGATCGGCCGCGACGGCCAGGTGATCCGCCGCTACGCGCCGCAGACCCAACCCGACGCCCTGCGCGACGACATCGAGATGGCGCTGGTCGAGGGCTGAGGCGCCGCGGCCCGGCGCGTTTCGGCCCCTCGGCCCCTCAGCCCCTCAGCCCCTCAGCCCCGCAGCGCCTCGTCGACGTATTCGAGCCAGTGCTGCACCGGCATCTGCGTGCCGCCTTGCAGATGCTGGATGCAGCCGACGTTGGCCGACAGCACGCGCTGCGGCGAGCCGGCGGCGAGATGGTGCAGCTTGCGCTCGCGCAGTTGCTTGGACAGCGCCTGTTGCAACACCGAGTAGGTGCCGGCCGAGCCGCAGCACAGGTGACTTTCCTCCGGAATCGAAACCTCGGCGCCGATCGCGCGCAGCAGCGCTTCGACGCGCCCGCCCAGGCGCTGGCCGTGCTGCAGCGTGCACGGCGCGTGCCAGGCGACCTGGCGCACCGGCAGCCGGCGCACCACGGCGGCGAGCTGCTGCGCGTCGATCAGCTCGATCGGGTCGCGCGTCAGCGCGGACACGCGTGCGGCGCGCTCGGCGTAGGCCGGGTCGTCGGCCAGCTCGCGCCCGTAGTCCTTGACCTGCACGCCGCAGCCCGAGGCGTTGACCACGATCGCGTCGACCTCGCCGGCGGCGATCGCCGGCCACCAGGCGTCGATGTTGCGGCGCATGTCGGCGCGCGCGCCGTCGTGGTCGGACAGATGCTGGCGGATCGCGCCGCAGCAGCCGGCTCCGGGCGGCCGCAGCACCTGCACGCCGAGTGCGTCGAGGACGCGCGCGGTCGCGCTGTTGATGTTCGGCGCCATCGCCGGCTGCACGCAGCCGGCCAGCATCAGCACGCGGCGCGCGTGGCTGCGCTGCGGCCAGGCGCCAGGTTCGCGCGGCGGCGCCAGCTTGTCCTGCAGGGAGGCCGGAGCCAGCGCGCGCAGCGCGCGCCCCAGGCGCAGCGCCGGCGCGAACCAGCGCGAGCTCAGGCCTTCGCGCAGCAGCCAGCGGCGCACGCGTTCGCTCGGCGGGCGCGCCACGCGCGCTTCGACGACGCGGCGCCCGATGTCGATCAAGGCGCCGTAGCGCACGCCCGACGGACAGGTCGTCTCGCAGCTGCGGCAGGTCAGGCAGCGGTCCAGATGCAGCTGGGTGTTGCGCGTCGGCGCGGCGCCTTCGAGCACCTGCTTGATCTGGTAGATGCGCCCGCGCGGCCCGTCGAGCTCGTCGCCGAGCAATTGGTAGGTCGGGCAGGTCGCGGTGCAGAAGCCGCAGTGCACGCAGGCGCGCAGGATGGCCTCGGCTTCGCGCCCCTCGGCGGACGCGGCGAATTCGGGGGGCAGTCGGGTTTCCATGCGCGGCTCAGTGGCTGGGGAACAGGCTCGGGAACACGCCGTGCGGGTCGAACGACTGCTTGACGCGGGCATGGATGCGCTCGAGCGCCGGCGACGGCGCCGGCAGCGCCGCCGTGCCCGGCTCGCTCGAGCGCAGGCACAGCGCGTGGCCGCCGGCGGCCGCGGCGGCCTCGTGCATCACCGAGGCCGGCAGCGCGGTGCGCAACCAGCGCTGCGCGCCACCCCACTCGATCAGCAGCTCGCCCTGCAGCTTCAGCGGCGGCGTGGTCGGCGGCACCACCAGTCGCCACAGCGTCTCGCCGGCCGCGCCGGGCTGCGCCCAGGTCGGCGCGAACCACGGGTGGGTCTGCTCGCGCAGCGCCTCCCACAGCGCCAGCGCGGCGGCCGGCTCCAGCAGCTCGCCGCCGAGACGGCGCTGCGCCGCGTCGACCGCCGCGGCGGCACCGCGCAGACGCAGGTGCAGCAGGCCGTGGCCGGCGTCGTCGCGCCACCAGGCGCTGGCCGAGATCGGCAGCGGCTGCGCGCACCAGGCGTTGACCTGCTCGATCGCGCGTTCCTTGCTCATCTCGAAGCGCAGCGTGGCTTCGGCCGGGGTGCGCGGCATCACCTTCAGCGAGACCTCGACGATCGCGCCCAGCGTGCCCAGCGAGCCGACCAGCAGCCGCGACACGTCGTAGCCGGCGACGTTCTTCATCACCTGGCCACCGAATGCGAGCAGCTCGCCGCGGCCGCTGAGCAGCGAGGCACCGAGCACGTAGTCGCGCACCGGGCCGGCGCCCAGCCGTCCCGGGCCCGACAGTCCGGCGGCGACCATGCCGCCCACCGTGGCCTGGGCGCCGTCGCGCGCAAAGCGCGGCGGCTCGAACGGCAGGCATTGGCCGCGCTCGGCCAGTGCCGCCTCCAGTTCGGCCAGCGGCGTGCCGGCGCGCACACTGACGACCAGCTCGGTCGGCTCGTAGCTGACGATGCCGCTGAGCGCACGCAGATCGAGCGCGTCGCCGCGCGCCGCCGGCGCCAGCCAGGGCTTGCTGCCGCCGCCGCGCACGTGCAGCTTGCCGCCACCGGCGGCCGCGGCGCGTACCTGCTCCTGCAGCGTGGCCAGGATGTCGTGGGTATTCAAGACGTTCTCACCAAGGGGGCGCGCCTCAGAAGCGCGGCAGATCGGGGAAGGGCAGACGCCCGGCGCGCACATGCATCTTGCCGTATTCGGCGCAGCGCGCGTGACTCGGGATGTTCTTGCCCGGGTTGAGCTTCTCGTCGGGGTCGAAAGCGCGGCGCAGCGCGCGGAACTGCTCCAGTTCGGCGACGCTGAACTGCACGCACATCGAGTCGATCTTCTCCAGCCCGACCCCATGCTCGCCGGTGATCGAGCCGCCCATCTCGACGCAGGTCTCGAGGATGCGCGCACCGAATGCCTCGGCACGCTCGAGCTCGCCGGGCTGATTGGCGTCGAACAGGATCAGCGGGTGCAGATTGCCGTCGCCGGCGTGGAACACGTTGACGCAGCGCAGGCTGAAGCTGCGCTCCATGTCCTGGATCGCCAGCAGCATGTCGGCGACGCGCCGGCGCGGGATGGTGCCGTCCATGCAGTAATAGTCGGGCGAGATGCGGCCGCTGGCCGGAAACGCATTCTTGCGCCCGCTCCAGAAGCGCAGCCGCTCGGCCTCGTCGGCGCTGACGCGCATCGCGGTGGCGCCGCAGGCCGACAGCACCTCGCTCATGCGGCCGATCTCCTCCTCGACCTCCTCGGGCGTGCCGTCGGATTCGCACAGCAGGATGGCTTCGGCGTCGAGGTCGTAGCCGGCGTGCACGAAATCCTCCACCGCCGCGGTCATCGGCTTGTCCATCATCTCCAGTCCGGCCGGGATGATGCCGGCGGCGATCAGGCTGGCGACCGCGTCGCCGGCGCGCCGGATGTCGTCGAAGCTGGCCATGATGCAGCGCGCCAGCTGCGGCTTGGGGATCAATTTGACCGTCACCTCGGTGACGATCATCAGCATGCCTTCGCTGCCGATCACCGCGGCGAGCAGGTCGGGCCCGGGGCTGTCGCCAGCCAGGTTGCCGATCGTCAGCGGCTCGCCGTCGACCGTGTAGCCGCGTACCTGCAGCACGTTGTGCACGGTCAGGCCGTATTTGAGGCAGTGCACGCCGCCCGAATTCTCGGCGATGTTGCCGCCGATGGTGCAGGCGATCTGGCTCGACGGGTCGGGCGCGTAGTACAGGCCGTGCCTGGCTGCCGCCTCCGAAATCGCCAGATTGCGCACGCCGCATTCGACGGTGGCGGTGCGCGCGAGCGGGTCGATGTGCTTGATGCGGTTGAAACGCGACAGCACCAGCAGCACGCCTTGCGCGTGGGGCAATGCGCCGCCCGACAGTCCGGTGCCGGCGCCGCGCGCGACCACCGGCACCTGCAGGTGGTGGCACACGCGCAGCACCGCGGCGACCTGTGCTTCGGTCTCGGGCAGCGCCACCAGCAGCGGCGGCTGGCGGTAGGCGGCCAGGCCGTCGCACTCGTAGGGGGTGAGGTCGGCGCGCTGCCACAGCAGACAGGAAGCGGGCAGCACCGCGGACAGCGCGGCGAGCACCTCGGACTGCCGCACGGCGTCGGGCGCGATCGGGTCGTTCATGGCGGGATCCGGTTCTTGGGGCGGGGCGTTTTTATTGGCGTACAGGGTATCGGCGCCGAATCCGAAC
>JAKAHP010000344.1 GCA_021825505.1 Pseudomonadota bacterium | reverse complement strand
GCCCCGACGACCTGTTCTGGTGCACCGCCGATATCGGCTGGGTCACCGGCCACACCTACATCACCTACGGGCCGCTGGCGTGCGGCGCCACCGAAGTCGTGTTCGAAGGCGTGCCGACCTTCCCCGACGCCGGCCGTTTCTGGAAAATGATCCAGGACCACAAGGTCTCGATCTTCTATACCGCGCCGACCGCGATCCGTTCGCTGATCAAGGCCGCCGAGTCCAACGCCGCGGTGCATCCGCGCAACTACAAGCTCGACTCGCTGCGCATCCTGGGCACGGTCGGCGAGCCGATCAACCCGGTGGCGTGGGAGTGGTACTACGAGAACGTCGGCGGCAGCCGCTGCCCGGTGGTCGACACCTGGTGGCAGACCGAGACCGGCGGCCACATGATGACCCCGCTGCCGGGCGCCACGCCGATGGTGCCGGGTTCGTGCACGTTGCCGCTGCCGGGCATCTTCGCCGAGGTGGTCGACGAGACGGGGCACGACCTGCCGTGGGGCACCGGCGGCATCCTGGTCGTGAAGAAGCCGTGGCCTTCGATGATCCGCACCATCTGGGGCGACCCCGAGCGCTTCAAGAAGAGCTACTACCCCGAGGAGCTCAAGGGCTACTACCTGGCCGGCGACGGCGCGATCCGCGACCCCAACACCGGCTACTTCACGATCACTGGCCGCATCGACGACGTGCTCAACGTGTCCGGCCACCGCATGGGCACGATGGAAATCGAATCGGCGCTGGTCTCGCACCCGCTGGTGGCCGAAGCCGCGGTGGTCGGTCGCCCCGACGACCTGACCGGCGAGGCGATCTGTGCCTTCGTCGTGCTCAAGCGTCCGACGCCGCACGGCGAGGAGGCGCTGGCGATCGCCGCCGAGCTGCGCAACCACGTCGGCCGCGAGATCGGCCCGATCGCCAAGCCCAAGGACATCCGCTTCGGCGACAATCTGCCGAAGACGCGTTCGGGCAAGATCATGCGCCGCCTGCTGCGCACGCTGGCCAAGGGCGAGCAGATCACGCAGGACACCTCGACGCTGGAAAACCCGGCGATTCTCGACCAGCTCGCTCGCAACCATTGACGCAGCGAGCCCCGGCCGCGAGGACGGGCCAGACGACCGGGCCCGCGTGGGCCCGGTTTTCATTCGCCGCTCAGGCGGCGTCGAGCGCCACCGCGAGCTGGCCGCTGCGCCCGGGCACGCTGCCCATGCCGACGCGGCGCCGCGGCAGCGCGGCCAGGTCCAGCGTCGCGGCGTAGTCGCCCAGGCTGCCCAGGCGCACGCCGGCGGCGTCCCAGCCTTCGAGCAGCGCGGCGAACACCGGGGCGAGCTGGCCGCCCTCGAGTTCGGCGTGCAGCGTGAACACATGGTCGCGGCCGTCGAGCGAGCGCTGCAGCAGATGTTCGGCGACGTTGTCGGGGCTGATGCCGTCGACCCCGATCAACTCGTCGAGCGTGGGCAGCGTGGTCGGCAACTGCGGCACGTTGAGCGCGCGCTCGCCGACCAGCGGCAGGAACGGCGCGTCGCCGCGCCCGTCCGACCCAAGCGTGAAGCCCAGCTCCTGCTCGAGGCGGTAGGCATCGTCGTTCATCTGCCAGCCGGCCGCACCGTGCACGCGCGGCGCACGGCCGAACACCTCACCGTAGCGCTGCACCGCGCGCTCGAGCTGGCGCCGTGTCCACGCCTCGCCCTTGCGCGCCACCGCGTCCTGCCACAACACGTGGTCCCAGCAGTGCACGCCGGTCTCGTGCCCGGCACGGTACGCGGCGCGCATCGGCTCGGCGGCGCGCCGCCCGATGTCGGGGCCGGGCAGCAGCGTGCCGTACAGCAGCGTCTTAAGCCCGTAGTGGCTGGTCACCGAGGTGCGGCGCACCTTGGCCAGGAAGCCCGGGCGCAGCACGCGCTTGAGCGCGCGCCCGGTGTGGTCGGGGCCGAGGCTGAACAGGAAGGTCGCGCGCGTCTTGTGCCGCGCGAGCATGCGCAGCAGCGTCGGCACGCCCTCGAGGGTGCCGCGCAGCGTGTCGACGTCGACCTTCAGCGCGATGAAGGGCATGCGAGAACCCCGTCTCAGTTGCCGCTTTCGTCCATCAGTGCGCGCGCGGCGGCGATCTGGCCGCGGTAGGCCTCGAAGATCTTGCGCAGGGCGGTGTCCATGTCGGTGCGCGGCGCCCAGCCGAGATCGGCCATGGTGTTGGCGATCTTCGGCACGCGGTTGGGAACGTCCTGGTAGCCCGCGCCGTAATACGCGCCCGAGCTGGTTTCGACCAGCTTGACCGCGCGCGCCGACTCGGCGTACTCGGGGAACTCGGCGGCCAGCCGCAGCATGCGCTCGGCCAGGTCGCGCACCGAGTGGTTGTTGGCCGGGTTGCCGATGTTGTAGATGCGTCCGGAGGCGATGCCTTGCGGGTTCTCGATGATGCGCATCAGCGCGTCGATGCCGTCGTCGATGTCGGTGAAGGCGCGCTTTTGCATGCCGCCGTCGACCAGGCTGATGGCCTCGCCGCGCACGATGTGGCCGAGGAACTGGGTGACGACGCGGGAGCTGCCTTCCTTGGCCGAGAAGATCGTGTCGAGCCCGGCGCCGATCCAGTTGAACGGACGGAACAGCGTGTAGTCCAGCCCTTCCTGCTGGCCGTAGCCCGCGATCACGCGGTCCATCAACTGCTTCGAGCAGGCGTAGATCCAGCGCGGCTTGTTGATCGGGCCGTACACCAGCGGCGAGTTCTCCGGATCGAACTCGGCGTCGCCGCACATGCCGTAGACCTCGGAAGTCGACGGGAACACCAGGCGCTTGCCGTGCTTGACCGCGGCGCGCACGATCGGCAGATTGGCCTCGAAGTCGAGCTCGAACACGCGCAGCGGCGCCTTCACGTAGGTGGCCGGCGTCGCGATCGCCACCAGCGGCAGGATCACGTCGCATTTGCGCACGTGGTACTCGATCCACTCGCGGTTGATCGTGATGTCGCCTTCGAAGAACTTGAAGCGCGGGTTGTCGAGCAGGTCCTCGATGCGGTCGGTGTTCATGTCCATGCCGTAGACCTGCCAGTCGGTGGTCGACAGGATGCGCTTGGACAGGTGGTGGCCGATGAAGCCGTTGACGCCGAGGATCAGGATTTTTTTCATGATGGAAGGTGCAAGAGATGTGCGATGCGTTGCGGCTCCAGGGCCAGGCCGGGCTGGGTGCTGTCCCAGACCTGCTG
>JAKAHP010000041.1 GCA_021825505.1 Pseudomonadota bacterium | reverse complement strand
GGTGGGACTACCGCAACCTGGCGTTCCGCCGCAACCAGGGGCTGCGCATCGACCACGTGCTGGTCGGCCGCGCGCTGGCGCCGGCGCTGCGCGCCTGCCACATCGACAAGGCGCCGCGCCGCAACGAGCGCCCCA
Organism: Pseudomonadota bacterium; assembly: GCA_021825505.1. GTDB lineage: Bacteria > Pseudomonadota > Gammaproteobacteria > Burkholderiales > Burkholderiaceae_C > Thiomonas_A. Next base: position 14,682 of record JAKAHP010000041.1, on the reverse strand, counting down.
GCGACCACGCGCCGGTGCTGGTCGAGCTCGACTGGCCGCCGCGCTGATGCGAGTGGCGTCGGCGCCGCGCCGCGGGCCGTCGGTCAGTCGTCGATGCCGAGTTCCTGGATCTTGCGCGTGATCGTGTTGCGGCCTATGCCCAGCCGCGCCGCCGCCTCGATGCGACGGCCGTGGGTGTGCTCGAGCGCGACCTCGATCACGGTGCGCTCGAAGCTGCGCGTGAGCTGCTCCATCACCTCGGGTTGACCGGCGCGCAGCAGCTCGCGCGCGCATTGCGCCAGCGGCTGTTCCCAGCTGGCCCCCGCCATGGCCGCCGGGCGCGGCGGCACCGCACCCGGCGCCGGCGCGGCGCCTGCCGGCGCCGCCGTCGGCAACACCGCATCGGGCACCGGTGCCGCCGCGGCAGCCGTGCCCTGGCGCAACTCGGGCGGCAGGTCCTTGACGTCGACCGTCAGCCCCGGCGCCATCACGGTCAGCCAGTGACAGACGTTCTCGAGCTCGCGCACATTGCCCGGAAACGGGTAGTTCTGCAGCACCGCGAGCGCCTGCTCCGACACGCGCTTGGTCTCGACGCCGAGCTCGCGCGCGCTGCGCTGCAGGAAATGACGCACCAGCAGCGCGATGTCCTCGCGCCGCTCGCGCAGCGCCGGCAGGCGCAGCCGGATCACGTTGAGGCGGTGGAACAGGTCTTCGCGGAACTGGCCGTCGCGTACGCGCTGCTCGAGGTTCTGGTGCGTGGCGGCGATCACCCGCACATGCGCCTTGATCGGCTGATGGCCGCCGACACGGTAGAAATGCCCGTCCGACAAGACCCGCAGCAACCGCGTCTGCAGCTCGTAGGGCATGTCGCCGATCTCGTCGAGGAACAGCGTGCCGCCCTCGGCCTGTTCGAAGCGCCCGCGCCGCGCGGTCTGCGCGCCGGTGAACGCGCCGCGCTCGTGGCCGAACAATTCGCTCTCGAGCAGGTCGCGCGGAATGGCCGCGGTGTTGATCGCGACGAACGGCCCCGCCGCGCGCGGGCTGTGGCGGTGCAGCGCGCGCGCCACCAGCTCCTTGCCGCTGCCCGACTCGCCGGTGATCAGCACCGTGACCTGCGACGGCGACAGCCGTCCGATCGCGCGGAACACGTCCTGCATCGCGCTGGCCTGGCCGAGCAGCTCGGGGGCGTCGACGCGCACCTCTTCGGTGCCCTGCTCGCGCAGGCTCTCGTCGACCGCGCGCTGAATCAGGTCGACGGCCTGGTCGAGATCGAAGGGCTTGCTCAGATATTCGAAGGCGCCGCTCTGGAACGCCGACACCGCGCTGTCGAGGTCCGAGTACGCGGTCATGATGATGACCGGCAGTGTCGGGTGGGTGCGCCGCACCTCCTGCAGCAGGTCGATGCCGCTGCCGCCGGGCATGCGGATGTCGGACACCAGTACCTGCGGCGCGTCGTCGGCCAGCGCGGCCTGCACGTCGCGCGTGTTGGCGAAGGCGCGCACCGGCAGTCCGGCCTTCTCCAGCGCCTTGCCGAGCACGAAGCGGATCGACTGATCGTCATCGACCACCCAGATCGGCTTCATCGCGTCGCTCCCGGCCGCGGCCGCCGGGTCAGGACAACGGCAGCATGATGCGGAAATCGGTCAACCCCGGCTGGCTTTCGCACTCGATCGTCCCCTGGTGCTGTTGGATGAAGGTCTGCGCCAGGGTCAAGCCCAGGCCGCTGCCACCGTCGCGCCCCGAGACCAGCGGAAAGAACATGCGGTCCTTGATCTGCTCGGGCACGCCGGGGCCGTTGTCGATGACATGCAAGACCAATGCCAACCTGTGGCGCTGCTTGGCCAGCGTGACCTGCCGCGCCACCCGCGTCTTCAGCACGATGCGCGCATCACCGGCCGCGCGGCGCTCGGCCAGCGCCAGCGCCGCGTTGTGCGCGACGTTGAGGATGGCCTGGATCAGCTGTTCGCGGTCGCCGCGCAATTCGGGCAGGCTGGCGTCGTAGTCGCGCTCGACCACCAAGCCCTTCGGAAACTCGGCCAGGATCACCGAGCGCACGCGCTCGAGCACTTCGTGGATGTTGACGTCGCCGACCACGTGCGGCCGGCGGTGCGGCGCCAGCAGCCGGTCGACCAGCGTCTGCAGCCGATCGGCCTCGTGGATGATGACCCGCGTGTATTCCTGCAGCTCGCGGCTGTCGAGCTCCATCTGCAGCAACTGTGCGGCGCCGCGTATGCCGCCCAGCGGGTTCTTGATCTCGTGCGCGAGGTTGCGGATCAGATCCTTGTTCGCCTGCGTCTGGTGCAGCAGCTGCTCCTCGCGCTCCTGTCGCGTCTGCTGCCCGACCTCGAGCAGTTCGACGAGCAGCACGTCGGCATCTTCGGTACGCGCCACGATGACCTGCAGCGGCGGCGCGTCAGCCGCGCCGCGCACCTGCAGCGCGCTGTCGAAGCGCTTGCTGCTGAACTCGTCGGCGTGCACCTGGCGCAACGCCTCGCGCCACGGCTCGGGGCGCGCCAGCCAGTGCCCGAGATCATGGCCGAGCAGCTGGCGCGCGGACAGCCCCAGCGCCGACTCCAGCGCCGGATTGACGTGGCGTATCGTGCCCTGCGCGTCGACCAGCGCGACCATCGTCGCCAGCCAGTCCAGCGCCGCCGACGTGCTACTGGGCATAGCGCGCGAGCTGGCGCTGCAGCGCGTCGATGTTGGCCTGCGTCAAGTCGATGTCCTTCTTCATCTGCGCGACGCGGTCGAGGTAGGTCTGGTAGTTGCGCTCGTTGCCCAGGCGCTCGGGTTGGCCGTTGGCATAGGCCTTGAGCTGCTCCTGCAGCCGCGCCTGCTGCGCCTGCAGCTCGCCCTCGAGCAGTTGGCGAGCCTCGGCGTCGCGCTCGCTTTGCTGCTTGCCGCCGACCTGCGCGCCCGAGGCGACCCGGGGCGGCGCCGCGCGGCGCGGCACCACGCCGGGCGCGACGATGCTGAGGTTCGCGTTGTCGACGGGCTGGCAATGCTTCTCGTGCACCACGCTGAGCATATTGGTGTACGAGTTGTCCGGGCAGCGGTAGACGCGGTCCGGATCGGTCTGCGCGTGCGCCGGCACGCACAGGCTCAGCGCGCCCAGCAGCAGGGCCGAAAGCGAAGCGCGGAACGGAACGGGAAGACGACGCATCGGGGTCCTGAGGGCGTGAGTGCGATGGATTCCGAGTGTAAGTCCACGCCGCCGGCGCCGACAAAAAAGGGACGGCGAACCGTCCCCCGATGCAGCGTCGGCAACACCGGCGCGCGGGTCAGCGCGTCGGTATCGACCGTCACAGCGAGTAGTACATGTCGAACTCGACCGGGTGGGTGGTCATGCGGAAACGCGTGACTTCCTCCATCTTCAGGTCGATGTAGGCGTCGAGGAAAGCTTCCGAGAACACGCCGCCGCGGGTCAGGAACGCGCGGTCCTTGTCGAGGTACTCGAGCGCCTGCTCGAGGCTGGAGCACACGGTCGGGATCTTCGCGTCCTCTTCCGGCGGCAGGTCGTACAGGTTCTTGCTCGCCGCTTCGCCCGGATGGATCTTGTTCTCGACGCCGTCGAGACCCGCCATCATCAGCGCCGAGAACGCCAGGTAGGGGTTGCAGGTCGGATCGGGGAAGCGCACTTCGATGCGACGCGCCTTGTCGCTGGCCACATAGGGCACGCGGATCGACGCGGAACGATTGCGCGCCGAGTACGCCAGCTTGACCGGCGCCTCGAAGCCCGGCACCAGACGCTTGTAGCTGTTGGTACCCGGATTGGTGATCGCGTTGAGCGCGCGCGCGTGCTTGATGATGCCGCCGATGTAGTACAGCGCGAACTCGGACAGCCCGGCGTAGCCGTTGCCGGCGAACAGGTTCTTGCCATCCTTCCAGATCGACTGGTGCACGTGCATGCCGCTGCCGTTGTCTCCGACCACCGGCTTGGGCATGAAGGTCGCGGTCTTGCCGTAGCTGTGCGCGACGTTGTGCACGACGTACTTCAGCAGCTGGGTCCAGTCGGCGCGCTGCACCAGGGTCGAGAACTTGGTGCCGATTTCGCACTGGCCGGCGCCGGCCACTTCGTGGTGATGAACCTCGACCGGCACGCCCAACTGCTCGAGCACCAGGCACATCTCGCTGCGGATGTCGTGCAGGCTGTCGACCGGCGGCACCGGGAAGTAGCCGCCCTTGACCGCCGGACGGTGGCCCATATTGCCGCCTTCCATTTTTTCGCCCGTCATCCACGACGCTTCGTCGCTGTCGATGCGCACGAAGCTGCCCGACATGTCGACGTTCCAGCGAACCTGGTCGAAGATGAAGAATTCGGGTTCCGGACCGAAGAACGCGGTGTCGCCGACACCCGAGGCCTTCAGATAGGCCTCGGCCTTCTTCGCGATCGAGCGCGGATCGCGGTCGTAGGGCTTGCCGTCACCGGGTTCGAGCACGTCGCAGCTCAGCAGCAGCGTGGTCTCTTCCATGAACGGGTCGATGTTGGCGGTGTTCGGATCGGGCATCAGCAGCATGTCCGAAGCCTCGATACCCTTCCAGCCGGCAATCGACGAGCCGTCGAACGCGTGGCCCTCGGTGAACTTGTCGGCGTCGAACGCCGACACCGGCACGCTGACGTGCTGTTCCTTGCCGCGGGTGTCGGTGAAACGGAAATCGACGAACTTGACGTCGTTTTCCTTCACCATGCTCATCACGTCATCAACGCTCTTGGTCATGCAATTTCTCCAGTGACGGGAGTGGATTGGAAAGAGGGTGGCGTACGCCCGCACGGGCGGCGCTCGCGGCATGGTCCGGAATGGCACGGACCGCTGCCGAAAATCTAGCAGAAACCGTGCCACGCACGGCTGTTTTCGATCACAACAAAATCACCGCTGTGCAACAGCCGCACCCGGTTCGACGCACCGCGCCGGTGAACTGCACGCCCCATTGCGGTGCCTATCAAATTGTTCGCACCGTTTCGGTGCGGATATCGGCGCCGAGCTCGGTCAGACCTGCCTTGAGCATTTCGAACGCGGGCTCGACCGCGGCGGGCTCGCCCTTGACGCCGAGCTCGATGTGGCGGCCCCACTGCGGATGGTCGACGCTGGGCAGACTGAACACCTTGACCGTCGCATGCAACTGCTCGATGCGCTCCATCAACGGCGTCAGGTCCGATTCCATCGCGCCGGCGACGATGCACGCGCGCTCCAGATAGGCGCCGCTGCGGTGCAGCGCGCGCAGCGCCCCGTCGAGGACCCACTCGAGCATCGGCCACGCCATCACCGGAAAACCCGGAACGAAATAGTGGCTGCGGATCGAGAAGCCGGGAATCTGGTTGTAGGGGTTGGGCACGATCTCGGCACCCTGCGGGAACATGCCCATCTGCAGCCGCTGCTGGTTGGCCGCGCTGGCCGGATCACCGAGACCGGCCGATGCGATGCGCTGCTCGATCAGCACGCGCGCCTGCGGATGCAACTGCAGCGGCAGACCGAGCGCCGCGGCCGCGCTTTGCCGTGTGTGATCGTCGGGCGTCGCACCGATGCCGCCGCAGCTCAGCGCGACGTCGCCGCGCTCGAAGCTGGCCCGAAACGCCTGCTCGAGCAGCGCCGGCTCGTCGGCCAGGTACTGGACCCACTGCAGTTGCATGCCACGCACCGCGAGCAGCTCCTGCACTTTCGCGAAATGGCGATCCTGCCGCTTGCCCGAAAGGATTTCGTCGCCGATGATGTAAAGACCGAGCCCCATCGCTGCCTGCCCACGAAGAAACGGCACCCGATCGGCGCCGTCGTCGATGCTACCAACACCGCGCCCGGGGTTCGCGCCGCGCCGCGACTTGATCCAGACCCTGCGATCGGAGTGGTCGTCGCAGGTGCATCGGCGACGTCACGCGCCTAGTATTTGCAGCATGCAGGGTGTGCGCACCACCGCGCCACCGCGAGCGCCGAGGAGAACGCGATGCGACGTCTGTATTTCCTGGTCCCCGACGTCGAAATGGCGTCGAACATCGTCGACGCGCTGCTCGTCGCGCGGGTGCCCGAGCACCGCATCCACGTGCTCGCGCGCGAAGGCACGCCGCTGGGCAATCTGCCCGAGGCCGGGCTGGCGCAGAAAAGCGACCTGATTCCGGCGATCGAACGCGGCATCGGCCTGGGCGGCGCCACGGGCACGCTCGCCGGGCTGGTCGTGATCGCGATTCCCGGAGCCGCGGTGATCTCGGCCGGCGCGCTGGTGCTCGGTCTGGCGCTTGCCGGCAGCACCGCCGGCGCCTGGATCAGCAGCATGATCGGCGTCAGCGTCAAGAGCCCGCGGCTCGCACCCTTCGAGGAAGCCATCTCCCGCGGCGAACTGCTGATGATGGTCGACGTGCCGAAGGAGCGCGTCGCCGAAATCGAACGCGCGGTATGCGCGCTGCACCCCCTGGCGCGCCCCGAAGGCGTCGAGCCCGATATTCCGGCGTTTCCCTGACGTCAACGTCGTCGATGTCGGCCGCTCCCGGCGCAACGCCGATGGAGTTGTACGGCCCAGTCTATTATGATGGCCGAATCGGCAACCAATCGACCTCCAATCGACCGCAACACCGTGGCGAATTCTTCGAAGTCGGACCGCGACCGCCCCTTGACCGAGCTCGGCGCCCCTGAGGCCAGCCGTCCGCTGCACGCGCGCTTTCAGGCCTATGCCAGCACGACGCAATCGTGCATCGGCTGTCGCTACCGCAAGCGCCTGGGCTCGCAGACCTGGTGCGCGAATCTCGATCTGCCCGCACAGCAGCGGCCCAGCGGGGACGCGATGAAGGGATGCGGCGCGTACATTGTCGGCGACCCCGACGACGATGGACGCACCGGGGTGCGCAAGGGACTGGCCAAGCTGGCCGCGCGGCGCAGCGTGCGCTGAACGTTTGATCCAGCACAAGCACACGCTGGCGAAACGCTGCCTGGGCTTGCCGCACGAAGCACTTCGGCGTAGATTGAAGTCGTCCTCAGCGTCACGCGAAGGAGGTCGTTATTGCAAGGCACACCTTGAGTCTTCGGCAACGACACGGCCTTGCGCCGTGAACCGGCTTCGCCCATGAAGCCGCCACCTCAGGCACCGTCGGGCCAACGCGCCCTCGGTGCCTGATTCATTTCAGGCGGCCGCGCCGATCCAGTCAAGCAGCACTTCGACGAGCAGCTCGTGGTCCTCGCGCTGCGCCAATCCCGACACGGTGGCTGAACCCCAGACGACGCCGTCCTCGCTGCGCAGCGCAACGCTGCCGCCATACGCGGCGTAATCGCGCACCGGCAGGCCGGTCTTGTCGTGCAGCGTGGTCTGCGCGGCGCGCATGGCCAGCGCCACCGCGTAGGAACTCGTGCCGTGCCACTCGGCCGTATTGCGCTTGCGCCTGACCCAATCGGCGTGACTCGGCGCGGTTCCCGGCATCGCGTGGAAAAACACGGTGTGGCCCGCCAGGCGCACCTCGATGGCCAACGCCGCGCCACGTGCTTGCGCCGCCTCGCGCAAGCGACAACCCAGTTGCCACGCCGCATCGGCGCCACGCGGCGCACCGCACAAGGCATGTTCCTGCGCGCCCACCCGCGCGCGTTCGGCATCGATGTCCACCGCTCACTCCGTCGACGGTGCCGCCACCGTGGCGACTCGGCGATGTTAGTGCCCGGCCCGGATCAAGTTGGCCATACCCCAGCGCCTTGCCGTCGCCACGGGATTCGGCGCCCAATATCGGTGTGACCATCGAACCGCTCGACCGCTGCAGCACGCAGCCGCCGTCGCCCGACGGCAATTCCGCCGACGCCTCGAGACGCGCCGCCCGTGCCGAATTGCGGGTACTCGCACGCGAGCTCGCCGAGGCGCTCGAGGCGCTGGCGCGCATGGCCCCGAGCCACGTGCGACCGCCCCACTCGCCGCACCTGCACTGAGCGTCGCCAGGCATGTGGTGCTGCAACGCAACAGGGTTGTGCAAAAACTCGCGAAGTGGACTATATTAGGGTTAACCCTAGTTCATAAACCTCCTCACGAGGGAGCACACCATGAGCAACCTGATCCGATTCCTGCGCACCCTGGTTTCCGAACGCGACAGCGCCGAGCAACTCGACGAGAAGTATCTGTCGCAAGCCGTCGACGTGGCCGACCTCGAGCATCGCATCGAGGAACTCGAGCACCGCTCGGCCAACGAAGGTCTGTTCCAGACCCAGGCCCCGGCGCACGGCTACGCTTCGCGTGGCGGCGCGACTTGGTGAGCGTCTGACGCAAGGGTCTGCGCACTACCATGCGCAGACCATGGACGCTTTCTACGAGCGGCTCGACGCCGACGTTTTCCGCCCGACCGTTGCTGCGGTCGGCCCCTGGGATGCGCAACTGCTGCACGGCGGTCCGCCGATCGCGCTGCTGGCGCGCGCGCTGCAGAGTTTCGACGGTAGCGGCTCAGCGCATGCGCTGAGCCGCCTGAGCGTCGAATTCCTCGGTCCGGTGCCGCTTGCACCGTGCCGCATCACGGTACGCGCCTTGCGCCCCGGGCGCCGCATCGAGTTGTTCGAGGCGAGCCTGAGCGTCGATGGGCGCGACGCCCTTCTGGCGCGTGCCTGGCGCGTGTTGCGCGAAGACGGTTGCGCACCTGCGGTGGCCGATCCGTTCGCGCCGCCACCGCTGCCGCCGGCGCAAGCGCCGCGCCATTTCGTCGGGGTCGGTCCCTTCCCGTATGCCGAGGCGCTCGAGTGGCGTTTCGTGCAAGGCGGCTTCGACACGCTGGGGCCGGCCACGCTGTGGACCCGGCCGCGTATTCCGCTGGTGCGTGGCGAGGCCAGCAGTGGCCTGGAACGGCTGCTGATCATGCTCGATTCGGCCAACGGCGTCAGCGCCGAACTGCCGCTGCGCGAGTGGACCTTCGTGCCGATCGACCTCCAATTGAGCCTTTACCGCGAACCGGCAGGCGACTGGATCGGCATGGACGCGCGCAGCACGATCGATCCCGGGGGCGTCGGTTGCGCCCACACCACGGTGTTCGACGCCGCCGGCGCCTGCGGCCGCAGCCTGCACACCCTGTTCGTCCGTCGACGCTGACCTCGCGCGCCGCGGCCCCGTTTTCATGCTTGTCCGATGAGCTCGTCCAGTACCCCCCCGAACGCTTCCACCACCACGCCGGTCGACCTGCGCGAGCGCGCGGTCGCGGCGCAGCCGCAACCGTGGCGCGCGCTGCTCACACGCTTGCGCGGCTTCATCGACCACGTCAGCACCGACGCGAACGAGGTCGCCTCGGCGCTTGCCCGCATGAGCCTGCACGCGCGCCAGTCCCTGGCGCAGACCACCGCGCATGCGCACGAGCAGACGCGCGCGCTGGGTGACGTCGGCGATGAGTTGCACGCACTGGCCGACGCCTCGAGCACGGCCGAGGCGCAACTGCGCACGCTCGACGGTGACATCGGTCGGATCAACGGCCTGGCCGCGGGCGGCGCGACACAAAGCGAGGCGATGCGCGAGCTGTTCGCGACGCTGGTCGAGCGCAATGCGCGCAACCAGGATGAGCTGACCGAACTGCGCCGCCAGTTCGATGGCGTGGTGCACCAGGTCGGCAAGATCCGCACCATCGCCGAGCGTGTCAACCTGCTCGCACTGAATGCGGCGATCGAGGCCGCACGCGCCGGTGACGCCGGCCGCGGCTTCGCGGTCGTCGCCGACGAGATCCGCAACCTGGCGCGCGCGACCGAAGGCACGGTGCTCGACATCAGCGGCGAAGTCGACAAGATCCAGCGTACGGTGCGGCTGACGGCCGATGCCGCGCAGCAGTTCGCCGACGACATGCGTTCCAGCCAGGGTCGCATGCATGGACTGGCGGGCGATTTCACGGGCATCGCCGAAGGCGTCGCGCGCATCGCCACGCAGACCGCGTCGACGTCGTCCACCTTCGCCGAGCAAGGCGGCAAACTGCGCGGGCTGCAAGCGCACTTCGATCGCATGGCGGCGCAGGTACGCACCTTCGGCGACGAGACCGTCGACGAGGCCCAACAGTTCACGCACGCACTCGACGCCGCGCTCGGCAAGAGCCAGCGCTTGTTCGAATCGTCGACCGAATACCTGACCGACTCGCCGTCCAGCCGCATGGTGCAGGACATCACCGAGCGTGCCGGCGCGTTCGCTGCGCTGCTCGAGCAGGCCCTGGCCGACGGTGAGCTCGACGAGGCGACCTTGTTCGACGAGCATTACGTACCGATTCCCGACACCGACCCGCCACGCTGCACGACACGCTACACGGCATGGTTCCGTCAGCACGTGCAGGCTTTCGAGGACGCCTATCTGGCGTCCTCACCCCACTACAAGGCAGCGGTGGCGATCGACCGCAACGCCTACGCCGCGGTCAGCAACAGCATCACCGACCAGCCGCTGACCGGCAACGCCGACTACGACCGCGTGCACAACCGCTCGCAACGCCGCTTCGACGACCCGGTCGTCGTCGCCGCCACGCGTCATGCCGAGGGCGTCATGCTGCAGGTCTACGCGCGCGACAACGGCGAGGTGATGAGCGTGCTGTCGCACCCGGTGCACGTGCGCGGGCGCCACTGGGGCGCGCTGTTCCTTGGTTTCACCGCCGGCGGCGGCTGAGGCTCCCAAGCAGGCGCCGGGCCGCCCCAAGCCTGCTTGAGCCCCCTTGGGGGATGAGACGGGACCAGCGGCCGTGCCCGCGCACGGCCGCGCGCCCGTCGAATCCGAGCCGCCTGCAAGCGGCGAGGTGGAATGGGTCGGGCGCAGCCCGGCCCTGGGGGCGCTCAATACCCGAGGTCAGCGTGGACCTCGGGCAGCACGCCGGCGTCGAGCATCGACCAGAGCAGCCGCGCAACGCTTTCCGGCGCGACCACGGTGCGCGAATTGCCGGCGCGCGCCAGCCCCTGGCGCAGGCGCTGGCGCACCGTGAACTGGCCACTGAGGTCGAACACGATGTCGATGGCAGCGGCGCGCGCGATCAGCTCGGTCAACTCGAGCACCGGAATGCCCGCGGCCTCGGCCGCATCGCGCCCGGGCGTGCGCTGCGGCTCCGCCACCGCGACGACTTGGACGCCGCGCGACTTGCGCTCGCACATCGCTTCCAGAAAGCGTGATCCGACCCTGCCCAGGCCCACGATCGCGATCGTCTGCATACCCTCTCCTTGGTCGAAGCCGGCGGTCGTATGACGCGCTGCCGCCGTGGCGCCGAAGATAAATCAACTTCGGGCTAAGCGGCGCCCCAGCTCGGTGTCGGCCGGCGCGCGCAAGTCGCCCTGACCCACGTCAAGGCGCACCCGGCGCAGACGGCGCAAATTATCGACAGCATGAAGACCCGCACCCGTCTATCCGCCGCCGCGTCGCTGCTCGCCCTTGCGGCCGCGCTCGCCTGGTGGCCGCCACTGCATCAGCGCGTGTTCGGCCCGCCGGCGCCGGCCGCGCGCATCGTCCTCAGCGGCAACATCGAAGCGCATGAGAGCGTGCTGAGCTTCGCCAACGTGCAGGGCACGATCACCGAGCTGCCGTTCGACGAAGGCCACACGGTCGCCGCCGGCGAGCTGCTGGCGCGCATCGACGACCGCGTCTATCGACACCAGCTGGCCATCGATCAAGCGGCCGCCGATGTCGCAACGCTCCAGCTTGCGGTGGCGCGCGGCAATCTGCTGGCACAGCGTGCGACCTTGGCCACCGACCGCGCCGATCTTGCGCAAAAGCGCGGCGACCAGCGCCGCGCCCTTGGCCAGCTCGCCGCCGGGTCGCTGTCGCGGCAGGCTGCCGATCAGGCCACGACCGCAGCGACCGAAGCTGCCTCGTTGCTCGCGCGCGACGCCGCGTTCGTGCGCGTCGCCACCGACAACGTCGCGCTGGCCGCGGCGGGCGTCGATGCGGCGCGGCAGAAGGTCGCGCTGGACCGTCTCAACCTCGGCTACACCGCATTGCGCGCTCCGGTGGCCGGCGTGCTCGCGGTGCGCGAGGCCGAGCTCGGCGAGGTTGCCGGCCCCGGCGCGGCGATCGTTACGCTCGACGACCTCGATCACGTGTGGGTGCGCGCCTACCTCAACGAGCCTGACCTCGGCCATGTACGCCTCGGGCAGAGCGCCACGGTACGCGCCGACGGCACCCCGGGGCGCCGCTGGCACGGCCGCGTCGCGTTCATCTCGCCGCAGGCGGAGTTCACGCCGAAGACCGTGGAGACACGCGCCGAGCGCGTGACCCTTGTCTATCGCGTGCGTATCGACGTCGACAACCCGCAGCACGCGCTGCTGCCGGGGATGCCGGTCGAGGTCAGCCTCGCGCGTCTGCCGGCGCCGCGCTGACGCGATGGTCGCAGCCGTGCGAGTCGACGGCGTGGCGCGCGGGTTCGGCGCGCTGCGCGCCGTCGACGGCGTCTCGTTCAGCGTCGACCGCGGCGAGATATTCGGCCTCGTCGGCCCCGACGGTGCCGGAAAGACGACCTTGCTGCGCATGCTCGCCGGCGTGCTGCGCCCCGACGCGGGCAGCCTCGAAGTCGATGGCATCGACGTGCTCGCGGCGCCGGAGGCGGCCAAGCTGAGCTTGAGTTACATGCCGCAGCGCTTCGGTCTGTACGAGGATCTGACGGTGCGCGAGAACCTGCGTTTCTACGCCGACCTGTTCGGCGTAGACGCGGCCGAGCGACGCAGCCGCGGCAGCGAGCTGCTCCGGGCGGCCGGGCTGGGCGGCTTCGAGCGCCGGCTCGCAGGGCAACTCTCGGGGGGCATGAAGCAAAAGCTCGGTCTGGTGTGCGCGCTCATCCACACGCCGCGCGTGCTGCTGCTCGACGAGCCGACCACCGGCGTCGACCCGGTGTCACGCCGCGACTTCTGGGCCATCCTGTACCGGCTGCGCGAAGCCGGCGTGACCATCGTGATGGCCACCGCGTACATGGACGAGGCCGAGCGCTGCTCGCGACTGGCGTTGATGCACGCCGGGCGCGTGCGCTACTGCGACACTCCGGCGGCGTTGAAGGCGCGTCTGCCCGGTGCGCTGCTCGCGGTGAGCGCGGCGCGACCGCTCATGCTGCGCAAGCGCCTGGCCGCACTGCCCGGCGTGCTCGGCACGCTGCTGATGGGCGACCGCGTCCATGTGCGCGTCGACGATGCGCCGCGACGCTGCGCGGAGCTGCGCGCGGCGCTCGCCGACGAGCCGGGACTGGGCATCGAGCTTGCCGAACCCGGCATCGAGGACGTGTTCGTCGCCTTGCTCGACGATGCGGCGCCTGGGGACGCACCATGACACCGACAGCCGAGGCGCCGGACGCGGTCGTCGCCCACGGTCTGACGCGCCGCTTCGGCGACTTCACCGCGGTCGACGCGCTCGACCTGCGCATTGCACGCGGCGAAGTGATGGGCTTCATCGGCCCCAACGGCGCCGGCAAGTCGACCACCCTGCGCATGCTTTGCGGTCTGCTCGCGCCCAGCGCCGGCGAAGCAAGGGTCGCCGGATTCGACGTGCGCCGCCAGGCCCAGCAGGTTCGCGAGCACATCGGCTACATGTCCCAGAAGTTCTCGCTGTACACCGATCTGACGGTCATCGAGAACCTTCAGTTCTTCGCCGGCATTTACCGCGTGCCTGCACGCGAAATCCCGTCGCGCATCGCCGGCGCGATCGCCAGGGCCGGACTCGAGGGACGCACCGACGCGCTGGTCGCAACGCTGGCCGGAGGCTGGAAGCAACGCCTGGCGCTGAGCTGCGCGATCCTGCACCGGCCTCCGGTGCTGTTCCTCGACGAGCCGACCTCGGGCGTCGAGCCCGCTGCCCGGCGCCGCTTCTGGGATCTGATCCATGCGCTGGCCGCCGACGGCGTCACCGTCCTGGTTTCGACCCACTACATGGATGAGGCCGAGTACTGCAACCGAATCGCGATGATCGATCGCGGGCGTCTGGTCGCCTCCGGAAGGCCCGGGGAGTTGCGCGCGCGCGGGCTCGGCGGCGACCTCGTCGAACTCTCCTGCAGCCCACTGGGCGAGGCGCTGGCTCAGCTGCAAGGTGTTGCCGGGGTGGTCGACGCGGCGATCTTCGGCGACCGCGTGCACGTCGTGCTCGGACCCGGTGCGCCGCCACCCGAGGCGCTCGCCGCGCTGCTGCGCGATCGCGGGCTGCACGCCGGCCCCGCACGGCGCGTGCGCCCCAGCCTCGAGGATGTGTTCGTGCGCCAGGTGGCGCTCGGCGCTGCCGGAGCGCCGCGATGAAGCTGCGCCGTCTGCTCGCCGTGGCGCGCAAGGAAGCGCTGCAGATCGTTCGCGACCCGCGCAGCCTGGCCATTGCGCTGCTCATGCCGCTGATGCAGATGGGCCTGCTCGGCTACGGCGTCAGCCTCGACATCCGTCACGTGCCCTTGTGCGTGGTCGACCACGAGCGCAGCCAGACCAGCCGCGCGCTGGTCGGCGCGCTGAGCGCCGGAGGCTGGTTCGATCTGGTGGCGACACCGGCCGATGATGCCGCGCTGCGCGCCGCGCTCGACCGTGGCCGCTGCGTCGCCGCGCTCGTCATCCCGGTCGATTTCTCGCGTCGGCTCGCCGCCGGCAGGCGCGCGCCGGTGCAGGCAGTGCTCGACGCCACCGACGTCAACACCAGCAACATCGCACTGGGCTATCTGCAAGGGGCGGTTGCCGGCTACGCCGCGCGGCTGCACGCGGCGCCGCCGCGCGCGGGCAGCGTCGACCTCGAACCGGCGACCTGGTACAACGAAACGCTGGACAGCCGCAATTTCATCATCCCCGGCGTCGTCGCGGTGAT
>JAKAHP010000343.1 GCA_021825505.1 Pseudomonadota bacterium | reverse complement strand
GACGCTCGCTCTCGCCGATGAAGAACGCCGCGATGCTCGCGGTGATCAGCGAGAACACCGCGTAGCCGACGATCACGACCGCCACCGCGAGCAGTCGCGCGCTGGCGCTGGTTGGCACGTAGTCGCCGTAGCCGACCGTGGCCGCGGTGGTGAACGCCAGCCACAGCCCGGCCTCGTAGGAATGCACCGTCGGCTCCAGCCAGTAGAAGCCCAAACCCGCCAGCAGCACCGCGCCCAGCCCCAGCGAGAACGCGTAGGGAATCGCATTGGCGGTGATCGTGCGCCGCAGATAAGCCAGCAGCTGCGTGAACGCCAGGCTGACGTAGGTGGCGCGCAGCAGCCGCACCAGCGGAATCCAGGTGCTGTCGAGCCCGGCCAGCGCCAGCCCCGACGCGACGATGATCAGCACGTTCAGCCAGTTGTAGGCGAGGTAGCGCAGGCGCTGCTTGCATACCGCCAGCATCAGCAGCGTCTCGACCAGGAAGGCACCGAAGATGAACAGGTCGATGAACGCTCCCACGCTGCGCTGCGCGGGTTCGGGCTGCAGGTCCTCGAGGTAGAACGCCGGAATCGCCAGCAGCGCGATCGCCACCATCACCGGGCCGACGCGGCGCTCGAACAGATACACCGCGTTGCGCTCGCCCGGCGGCACGCCGTTGAGGCCGAGCCAGAAATTCGCCATCGCCGCGGCCCTCAAGCTCGCGCTGTGAGGAAATCGTCGATTTCGGCCAGCAGCGCCTCGGGTGCCTCCTCGGGCACGTAGTGGCCGCAGGGCAGGGCGTGGCCGTCGACGCGTTCGGCCACGCGGCGCCATTCGTGCAGCGGATCGAACAGCCGGCCGATGATGCCCTGCTCGCCCCACAGCACGCGCAGCGGCACGGTGCAGCGGCGCTGCGCGTCGCGGTCGGCGCGGTCGTGCTCCAGGTCGATGCCGGCAGCGGCGCGATAGTCCTCGCACATCGCGTGCACCGCGCCGGGGCTGCGCAGCGCGGCGCGGTAGGCGGCCTGCACCTCGGGCGTGAACGGCGAGGGCTGCGGCGCGCGCCGCCCCATCACCGCGTCGATGTAGGCGTCGGGGTCGGCGCCGATCAGGCGCTCGGGCAGCGGCGCCGGCTGGATCAGGAAGAACCAGTGGAAGTAGATGCTGGCGAACTCGCGCGAGGTCTGCTCGTACATCGCCAGCGTCGGCGCGATGTCGAGCAGCAGCGCGGCGTCGACCGCCTGCGGGGAGTCGACGCACATGCGGTGCGTCACGCGCGCACCGCGATCGTGGGCGCACACCGCGAAGCGCGCGTGGCCGAAATGGCGCATCAGCGCGACCATGTCGGCGGCCATTCGGCGCTTGCTGTAGTTGGCGTGGTCCGGCAGCCCCGCGGGCTTGGACGATTCGCCGTAGCCGCGCAGGTCGGGGCACACCACGCTGAAGCGTGCCGCCAGCCGGTCGGCCACCCGGTGCCAGATCAGATGGCTTTGCGGGTGGCCGTGCAGCAGCAGCAGCGGCGGACCCGAGCCGCCGATGCGGCCGGCGATCTCGACGTCGTCGACGGTGACGCGAAACGGAGTGAACTGCTCGAACATCGGAGGTGCGCCTGAGCGCCGGCGACCCCGCCGCGGATTCGGCGCAGGTCCGGCATCGCGCTTGATGCTAAAGCAGTTCTAGAGTTTCAGCGCACTTCAAGCGGCCTTGGCTTGCTCCGCCGCGATCGGCTGCAGCCGTGCCGTGAAATGGCGCAGCATCGGCGGCTCGTAAGTGAACTCGAGCCCGCGCAAGGTGTGCGCGCGCTGCTTGACCGCGATCAGGCAGTCGGCCACGTAGTCCATGTGGTCGTTGGTGTAGACCCGGCGCGGAATCGTCAGGCGCAGCAATTCGAACGGCGAGCGCTCCTGCGCGCCGGTGGCCGGGTCGCGCCCGAGCAGCAGCGAGCCGATCTCGACCGCACGCACGCCGCCTTCCAGATACAGCGCGCACGCCAGCACATGCGCCGGGAACTGCTCCGGCGGGATGTGCGGCAGCAGCCGCGCGGCGTCGACGAACACCGCGTGGCCTCCGGTCGGAGTCTGGATCGGCACGCCGGCGTCGAGCAGGCGCTGGCCGAGGTAGGCGACCTGGGCGATGCGCCAGTGCAGGTAGTCCTCGTCGAGGCCTTCGCGCAGGCCGATGGCCATCGCCTCGAGGTCGCGCCCGGCCAGCCCGCCGTAGCTGATGAATCCCTCCAGCGCGATGCAGCGCACCTGCACCGCCTGCGCCAGCTCGGCGTCGGCGCGGATCGCGCAGATGCCGCCGATGTTGACCAGCGCGTCCTTCTTCGCCGACATCGTGAACATGTCGGCCTGCGCGAACATCTCGCGCACGATGTCGCGCAGCGACGCGTCGGCGTAGGCCGGGTCGCGCTGCTTGATGAACCAGGCATTCTCGGCGTAACGCGCCGCGTCGAGCACCACCGGGATGCCGTGGGCGCGCGCCAGCGCGGCCGCCTCGCGCAGATTGGCCATGCTCACCGGCTGGCCGCCGGCGCTGTTGCAGGTCACCGTCATGATCAGCGCGACGACGTTGTCGGCGCCGACCTCGTCGACCGTGCGGCGCAGTGCGTCGAGGTCGATGTCGCCTTTCCAGTCGGCCGCGCGCGCGGTGTCGAGCGCGGCCGCCGTGGGCAGGTTGATGGCGCGCGCGCCGGCCAGCTCGACATGCGCCTTGGTGGTGTCGAAGTGGTAGTTGGAAATGAACACCGGCTTGGCGCAGGCGCGGCGGCGCACCAGCTCGGGGAACAGGATCTGCTCGGCGCCGCGCCCCTGGTGGGTCGGGATCGTGTGCGCGTAGCCGAACAGATCGCTCACCACTTCGCACAGGTGGTGGAAGTTGCGCCCGCCGGCGTAGGCCTCGTCGCCGAGCATCAGCCCGGCCCACTGGCGGTCGGACATCGCGCCGGTGCCGCTGTCGGTCAGCAGGTCGATGTAGACGTCGGCGGCGTCGAGCAGGAAGGGGTTGTAGCCGGCCGCGTGCAGCGCGGCTGCGCGCTCGGACGACGTGGTCTGCCGGATCGGCTCGACCATCTTGATACGGAACGGTTCGGGAATTCTGCGGGTCATGGAAGTCTCCTGGCGCGGGCGCGCAAGCGCAAGCGCCGCATCGGGGTGCGGTCGGTGAACGACGGCGGGAACGGTGGGCCGGGAAGGCCGGGGGCGTCGGCCGGGGGTGGCCGACGGCGGCGCGCCGC
>JAKAHP010000342.1 GCA_021825505.1 Pseudomonadota bacterium | reverse complement strand
CCTTCTCGTACCAGGCCGGATCGACCAGTGACAGCGCCGGCTGGCCCTTGACCGTGGCGTGGTGGATGTCGGGGTACTGGGTCGAGCTGTGGTTGCCCCAGATGATGGCGCGCTTGACATCGGTGCTGTGCGCACCGGTCTTCTCGGCCAGCTGCGACAGCGCGCGGTTGTGGTCGAGGCGCACCATCGCGGTGAAGCACTTCGGATCGAGATCCGGCGCGCTGGACTGCGCGATCAGGGCATTGGTGTTGGCCGGATTGCCGACCACCAGCACCTTGACGTCGCGCCGCGCGTGCGCGTTCAGCGCACGGCCCTGCGGCGCGAAGATCGCGCCGTTGGCCTCGAGCAGATCCTTGCGCTCCATGCCCGGTCCGCGCGGACGCGCACCGACCAGCAGCGCGTAATCGACGTCCTTGAAGGCCACGTTGACGTCATCGGTGGCGACGATGCCGCGCAGCAGCGGGAACGCGCAGTCGTTGAGCTCCATCGCCACGCCGTTCAGCGCCGGCAGCGCGGGCGTAATCTCGAGCAGGTGCAGGATCACCGGCTGGTCGGGACCCAGCATGTCGCCGGCGGCGATGCGGAACAGCAGGGCATAGCCGATCTGACCGGCAGCGCCGGTAACGGCAACGCGGATGGGGGATTTCATGGGGATCTTTTCCTGTGCGACAAAAAGTGTGAGACGTGAGACGAAAAACGTGAGGGGTGAGCGCAAGCCTTTGACGTCTAACGTCTAACGTCTCACCTGGTCGGACTCAAGTCAGCTCGCCGCAGAACTCGGCAATCCGCTTCAACCCCGCATCGAGCTGCGGCAGCGGACAGGTGTAGGAGATGCGCAGCGCACGCGGCTCACCGAAGGCCGAACCGGGCACGCAGGCCACGCCCTTGGCGTCCAGCAGCGCGGCGCAGAAATCGACGTCGTTGTCGATGCGCGTGCTGCCGTGGCGCCTGCCGAATGCGGATGAAATGTCCGGGAACGCATAGAACGCACCCTGCGGCCGCGGGCACGATACGCCCGGGATCGCCGTCAGGGCCGCCACCACGCGGTCGCGGCGCAACGCGAAATCGGCGCACTGGCGCTCGGTCACATCCTGCGGGCCGCTGAACGCGGCAACCGCCGCGGCGGTGGTGATCTCGGGGATGTTGGTGATGTGGTTGGAGTTGAGCGTGACCACGGCCTTGGCCACCGCGACCGGCCCGGCCATGAAGCCGACGCGCCAGCCGGGCATGCCGTAGGTCTTCGACAGCGAGTCGATGAAGATCGTGCGCTCGCGCAGCTCCGGCCGCGAATGCACGAAGTTGTGGTAGCCCAGACCGTCGAACACCATGCGATGGTAGATGTCGTCGGTGATGATCCAGGTATCCGGCTTGCGCACCAGCACCGAGGCCAGCGCGGCGATTTCCTCGCGCGTGTAGACCATGCCGGTCGGGTTGGACGGGTTGTTGAACAGGAACACTCGGGTCGTCGGCGTGATCGCGGTGTCGAGCTGGTCCGGCGTCAGCTTGTAGTGCTGCGACGATGGGCACGGCAGCAGTTTGACCTTGGCACCGACGATCTCGGCGATGTCGAGGTAACTGGTCCAGTAGGGCGTCGGGAAAGCGATCTCGTCGCCCTCGTCCAGCAGCGCCTCGGCCAGGTTGTAGATCACCTGCTTGGCGCCGACGCCGACCGCGATGTTCTCGCGCTGGTAGCCCGGCAGGCCGGCGCGCGCCAGATGCGCGATGAAGGCGTCGAGCAGATCGTCGCGGCCGCGGTTGGAACCGTACTGGCCGGTGTCGGCATCCAGCGCCTTGCGCGCGGCCTCGTAGACGTGCGCCCCGGGCAGGAAATTGGGCACGCCGATCGAGAAGTTGACGATGTCGCGGCCTTCGGCCTTGAGTTTCTTGGCCTTGTCCGCGATCACCATGATCGCGCTGGGCTTGGCGCGGCTCATGCGCTGGGCGAGCCTGAGCATGGAGGACTCTCGCACGATGGAAGAGGCGAATGTTATCACGCAGCTTGATGTCGGCTCACGACTCGGAGTCTCTCCGATGGGCTCCTGCGCAGCCGAACTTCGACGGCCTCTCCGGCACGGTCAGGGGACTGCCGCGTCGGTCTGGCGATGAGCTGCACGTCGCCGGAGTCATGTGCGCACCACCCCATCGACATCGCAGCCGCCTGCGCCGCGATCTGACATCGCGAGGCGTAATATCCGGAGCCAAATTTCGGACACCACGCACACCATCATGAGCGAGCGTTTCGACACCGACCGGATCGACGACGTCGTCCGGGCCCTGCTGTGGGCCAACGCCTTCGACGACCACGGCGCCCATCGCGCCTGGAAGTCCCTGAACCGGGACGCGCTGGACCGGCTGCACGCCAAGGGCCTGATCGGCAACCCGCACAGCCATGCCTACAGCGTGACGCTCGATCACGACGCCTGCGAGCGCGGACGCATGCTGTTCCAGCAGTGGTTTGCGGCGGCGCCACCGCAGGCCGCGGCACCCGCCGCCAAGGCCGACCGGCCGACCGCCGCCAAAGCGAAGGCCAAGACCAGGGCGACGGGCGCGGCCACCGTGCACCAGTTCAAGATCACCCTCGACGGCATCAAGCCACCGATCTGGCGACGCATCCAGTTGCCCAGCGACGCGAGCTTCTGGGACCTGCACTGCGCCCTCAATGACGCCATGGGCTGGGAAGACGCCCACCTGCACGAGTTCCGCCTCGGCGGCAGACGTAACGGCCTGCAGATCGGAATCCCCATGGAAGTCGACATGCCGTGGGGCGCCGACCCCGGCCTCGCCGACTGGGACGTGCCCGTCGCCAGCCACCTCGCCCTACCCGGCGCCCGCTGCACCTACCTCTACGACTTCGGCGACGACTGGAGCCACACGGTGCTGCTGGAAGACATCCTGCCCGTGGAGGCAAAAGCCAGATACCCCCGCTGCCTGGCCGGCGCTCGCGCCTGCCCGCCGGAAGACTGCGGAGGCATCCCCGGCTACCAGCACATCTGCGCGGCACTGGCCAACCCGGCCGACGCCGACGAGGACGCCGAGGAACTGCTGGAGTGGATCGGTGACGACTTCGATCCCGAGGCATTCGATCCTGCCAAGGTGAAGTTCGGCTCCGCCGCGCGGCGGTTGCAGGCGCTGCACAGCAGGCGCTGAGCGGCGCTTCAGGAGCCGACGGGTCGTAGAGCCCGGCTGCCGACCAAGCGATTTACGATCCCTTGCGCAGGC
>JAKAHP010000341.1 GCA_021825505.1 Pseudomonadota bacterium | reverse complement strand
CACCAGGTGGATGCCTGTCGACCTACCCGCAGCGCGACCACCTCCGCGGCCATTCCCTCCGGAGCGCAAAACCGCCACCAGGTGGATGCCTGCCGACCTACCCGCAGCGCGACCACCTCCGCGGCCATTCCCTCCGGAGCGCAAAACCGCCACCAGGTGGATGCCTGTCGACCTACCCGCAGCGCGACCACCTCCGCGGCCCTTCACCCCGGAGCGCAAAGCCGCCACCAGGTGGATGCCTGTCGACCTACCCGCAGCGCGACCACCTCCGCGGCCATTCCCTCCGGAGCGCAAAACCGCTACCAGGTGGATGCCTGCCGATCGCCCCGCAGCGCAACCACCTCCGCGGCCAGGACGCGAGCCGCCGCAGAGCCGCCTCAAGGCGGCGAGCGGTCCCCCCTGGGGGGAAGCAGCCGGGCTCGCGCCCGGCTGCTCAGGGGGCCCTACCTTTCGGCACGTCCGTGCAAACCCCCTCGGCCACTTCGGCAGCCAGCCCGATCGATTCGCCCAGCGTCGGGTGCGGATGGATCGTGCCGCCGATGTCGACCGCGTCGGCCCCCATCTCGATGGCCAGCGCGACTTCGCCGATCAGGTCGCCGGCGTGGGTACCGACGATGCCGCCGCCGACGATGCGCCCGCTTTCAGCGTCGAACAGCAGCTTGGTGAAGCCCTCGTCGCGGCCGTTGGCGATCGCACGACCCGACGCACTCCACGGGAACAGACCCTTGTGCAGCTTCACGCCCTGCTGGCGCGCGGCGTCCTCGGTCAGCCCGACCCAGGCGATTTCCGGATCGGTGTAGGCCACGCTGGGAATGACCCGCGCGTCGAACGCGGCGCGTGCCAGCTTGTCGTCGCCACGCAGTTCGCCGGCGCAGACCTCGGCCGCGACATGGCCCTCGTGCACCGCCTTGTGCGCCAGCATCGGCTGGCCGACCAGGTCGCCGATCGCGTGGATGTGCGCGACGTTGGTGCGCAGCTGCGCGTCGACCGCGATGAAACCGCGCGCGTCGACCGCCACTCCGGCCTGCTCGGCGCCGATCTTGCCGCCGTTGGGGCTGCGCCCGACGGCCTGCAGCACCAGGTCGTAGCGCTGCGGCTCGCTGGGCGCGCCGTCGCCTTCGAAACCGACCCAGATGCCGTCGTCGCGCGCCTCGGCACTCACCGTGCGCGTCTTCAGCATGATGCGGTCGAAGCGGCCGGCGTTGACCTTCTGCCACACGCGCACCAGGTCGCGGTCGGCGCCGGGCATCAGCGCGTCCTGCATCTCGACGACATCGAGCCGGGCGCCCAGCGTCGAATAGACGGTGCCCATTTCGAGTCCGATGATGCCGCCGCCCACGATCAGCATATTGCGCGGCGCGTGCTGCAGCGCCAGCGCGCCGGTCGAATCGACCACGCGCGGGTCGTCGGGCAGGAAGGGCAGGTGCACGGCCTGGCTGCCGGCAGCGATGATGGCGCGCTTGAAGCGCACGATCTGGCGCGCGCCGGTGGCCGCGCGCCCCGCGCCCTCGGTCAGCTCGACCTGCAGATGGTGGCCGTCGACGAAGCGGCCGTCGCCGCGCACCACGCTGACCTTGCGCATGCGCGCCATCGCGCTGAGGCCGCCGGTGAGCTTGGCCACCACCTTGGCCTTGTGCGCCGCCAGCTTCGTGCGATCGATGCGCGGCGCACCGAACTCGACGCCGAGGTCGGCGAAATGCGCGGCCTCGTCGATCACCGCGGCCACGTGCAGCAGCGCCTTGCTCGGAATGCAGCCGACATTCAGGCACACGCCGCCCAGCGTCGCATAGCGCTCGACCAGCACCACCTTCAGGCCGAGGTCGGCGGCGCGGAACGCCGCCGAATAGCCGCCGGGGCCGGCGCCCAGCACCAGCAGGTCGCAGTCGTGGTCGACCGCGCCGATCGCGGCCGGGGCCGCAGGCTTGGCCGCGGCGGGCTTCGCAGCTTCCGCGTCCGAGGCCGTCGCCTGTGCTGCCGCCGGCTTCGCTTCGGTCGGCTTCGAGTCTGCCGGCTTCGTGTCCGCCGCCGCGCCCGCCTCGTCCGCTTCGAGCTCGGCGATCACGCTGCCTTCGCTGACCTTGTCGCCGAGCTTCACGCGCAGGCTCTTGATCACGCCGGCCGCGCTGCTCGGTATCTCCATGCTCGCCTTGTCGCTTTCCACCGTCAGCAGCGACTGCTCCACCGCGATGCGGTCACCGGGCTGCACCAGCAGCTCGATCACCTCCACATCCTTGAAATCGCCGATGTCCGGCACCTTGAGTTCGATGGTCATCGCGCCCTCCTCACAGCAGTACGCGGCGCAGGTCGGCGAGCAGCTCGCCGAGCAGCGTGGTGAAGCGCGCGGCCATCGCGCCGTCGATCACGCGGTGGTCATACGACAGCGACAGCGGCAGCAGCAGCCGCGGCTGGAACGCCGCGCCGTCCCACACCGGCTTGATCTGCGACTTCGACAAGCCGAGGATGGCGACCTCGGGCGCGTTGATGATCGGCGTGAACGCTGTGCCGCCGACCCCGCCCAGGCTGGAAATGGTGAAGCTGGCACCCTGCATGTCCGAGGGCTTGAGGCGGCCTTCGCGCGCCACCGCGGCGAGCTGGGCCATTTCGCCGGCGATCTGCGCCAGCCCCTTGCGGTCGACGTCGCGCAGCACCGGAACCACCAGGCCCTGCGGCGTGTCGGCGGCGAATCCCAGATGCACGTAATCCTTCAGGATCAGGTTCTCGCCCGATTCGTCGAGCGAGGCGTTGAACGCCGGCATCGCCTTCAGCGCGCTGGCGCAGGCCTTCATCACGAACGCCAGCATCGTCAGCTTGACGCCGCTCTTGCCCAGCTTGTCGTTGCTGCGCTTGCGGAATTCCTCGAGCTGGGTGATGTCGGCATCGTCGAACTGCGTGACGTGCGGGATCATCGCCCAGTTGCGCGCGAGGTTCGGACCGGAAATCTTCTTGATGCGCGACAGCGGTTCGCTGCGCACCGGACCGAACTTGGCGAAATCGACCTTGGGCCACGGCAGCAGCTCGAGCACGCCGCCGCGTGACGTCGCCGGCGCCGCGGCGCGCGCGGCGCCGCCGCCGGCCATCACGGCCTTGACGAAGGCCTGCACGTCGCCCGCAGTGATGCGCCCTTTCGGCCCGCTGCCCTTGACTTCGGCCAGCGGCACGCCGAACTCGCGCGCCAGCCGGCGCACGCTCGGCGACGCGTGCGGCAGCGCCGCGGCGTGCG
>JAKAHP010000040.1 GCA_021825505.1 Pseudomonadota bacterium | reverse complement strand
TGACGTCGAACTTCTTCGGCGCGCGCACCAGCTGCATCGCGGCGTTGTCGACGTACATGTGCTCGAGCTCGACGTCCGGGTATTGCGCGTGCACTTCGGTGACGACGTCCTTCCAGAACTGGAAGGTCTCGAGCACATTGGCCTTGTCGACGCTGGTCACCAGCCCGCGGTGGCCGGCGGCACGGCGCGTGCGCGCGGCAAGGAACGCCACATGCGCGATGCGCTCGATTTCCGGGCGGCTGTAGCGCATCGTGTCGAAAGCCTCGGGCGCGCCGGCGAACGCGCCGTCGGGCGCGGCGCGGCGTCCGCGCGGCTGGCCGAAGTAGATGTCGCCGGTGAGTTCGCGCACGATCAGGATGTCGAGGCCGGACACGACCTCGGGCTTCAGGCTCGACGCGTCGGCCAGCTCGGCGTACAGCAGCGCGGGGCGCAGGTTCGCGAACAGGCCGAGGTTCTTGCGCAGGCCGAGGATGGCCTGCTCCGGACGCAGCGCACGCTCCAGCGTGTCGTAGCGCGGATCGCCGACCGCGCCGAACAGCACCGCGTCGGCCGCTTGCGCCAGCTGCAGCGTCGCTTCGGGCAGGGGGTGGCCGTGGCGCGCGTAGGCGGTGCCGCCGACGTCGGCGTACTCGAGCTCGAAGCTCGGGCCGCCGTCGGCCTGCAGCCGCTGCAGCACCTTGACCGCTTCGGCGACGATCTCGGGACCGATGCCGTCACCCGGCAGAACAGCAATCTTCATCTTGGGGTCTCGCGAATATCAAAGAATGCGGTGCGCCAGCCACGGCATGCGCGCGATGCGCTCGGCCTCGAAGCTGCGAATGCGGTCGGCGTGGGCCAGCGTCAGCCCGATCTCGTCGAGTCCGCCGACCAGGCAGTGCTTGCGGAACTCGGTGATCTCGAACGGCAGCTCGGTGCCGTCGGCCTTGACCACGCGCTGACGCGGCAGGTCGACGGTCAGCCGGTAGCCGACGAAGGCGTGGACCTCGTCGAACAGGCGCGCGACTTCGTGCTCGGGCAGCACGATCGGCAGCAGGCCGCTCTTGTAGCAATTGTTGAAGAAGATGTCGGCGAAGCTCGGCGCGATCACCGCGCGGAACCCGTACTGATCGAGCGCCCACGGCGCGTGCTCGCGCGACGAACCGCAGCCGAAGTTCTTGCGCGCCAGCAGGATGCTGGCCCCGGCGTAGCGCGGCTGGTTGAGCACGAAGTCGGGGTTGGGCCGGCGCGAGGCCGGATCCTGGCCCGGCTCGCCGTGGTCGAGATAGCGCCACTCGTCGAACAGATTGGGGCCGAACCCGGTGCGACGGATCGACTTCAGGAACTGCTTCGGGATGATCGCGTCGGTGTCGACGTTCTCGCGGTCGAGCGGAGCGACCAGCCCCTGGTGCACGGTGAAAGCTTGCATCGTCGGGTCTCCGTTCAGTGGGCCGCGCGGTCGGCGACGGCCGCATGCGGCCGCTTCGGGGTGCTCTTGAGAAAACGCAGGGCCGCCCCAAGTTTTCTCAACCCCCTCGGGGGGCGGGCTGGGCGCAGCCCGGCCCTGGGGGTGCTCAGAGTGCGCATCGCGTTCTCCTTCAGCTCGTGGCGCCGCGTCACAGCGCGCGCACGTCGACGAAATGGCCGGCCACCGCGGCCGCCGCGGCCATCGCCGGGCTCAGCAGATGGGTGCGCCCGCCCTGGCCCTGGCGGCCCTCGAAATTGCGGTTCGAGGTCGACGCGCAGCGCTCGCCCGGCTCGAGGCGATCGGCGTTCATCGCCAGGCACATCGAGCAACCCGGCTCGCGCCACTCGAAGCCGGCGGCCTTGAACACGCGGTCCAGCCCCTCACGTTCGGCCTGCGCCTTGACCAGACCCGACCCCGGCACCGCCAGCGCCAGCCTGACGTTGGACGCGATGCGGCGCCCGGCCAGCACGCGCGCGGCGTCGCGCAGATCCTCGATGCGCGAGTTGGTGCACGAGCCGATGAACACCTTGTCGATGCGGATGTCGGCGATCGGCTTGCCAGGTTCGAGATTCATGTACTGCAGCGCGCGCTCCATCGCGGCGCGCTTGACCGGATCGGCTTCCCTTTCGGGGTCGGGAATGCGCGCGTCGATGCCGGCCACCATCTCGGGCGAGGTGCCCCAGGTGACCTGCGGCACGATGGCGGCGGCGTCGAGCTCGACCACCACGTCGAACTTCGCGCCGGCGTCCGAGTGCAACGTGCGCCAGTAACGCTCGGCCTGCGCCCATTCGACGTCGGTGGGCGCGAACGGGCGTCCCTTCAGGTAGCGCAGCGTGACGTCGTCGACCGCGACCAGCCCGGCGCGTGCGCCGGCTTCGATCGCCATATTGCACAGCGTCATGCGGCCTTCCATGCTCAGCGCCCGCACCGCCGAGCCGGCGAACTCGATGGTGGTGCCGGTGCCGCCGGCGGTGCCGATGCGACCGATCACCGCCAGCGCGATGTCCTTCGCGGTGCAGCCCGGCGCCAGCGTGCCTTCGACGCGCACCAGCATGTTCTTCATCTTGCGCGCCAGCAGCGTCTGCGTGGCCAGCACATGCTCGACCTCGCTGGTGCCGATGCCGAACGCCAGCGCGCCGAACGCGCCGTGCGTGCTGGTGTGCGAATCGCCGCACACCACCGTCATGCCCGGCAGCGTCGCGCCCTGTTCGGGGCCGATCACGTGCACGATGCCCTGGCGGCGGTCGGTCATCTTGAACTGGGTGATGCCCAGGCGGTCGCAATTGCCGTCGAGCGTGTCGACCTGCAGCTTCGACACCGGGTCGGAGATGCCGGCGGTGCGATCGGTGGTCGGCACGTTGTGGTCCGACACCGCCAGGTTGGCGCTGATGCGCCAGACCTTGCGCCGGGCCAGTTCGAGCCCTTCGAACGCCTGCGGGCTGGTGACTTCGTGCAGCAGGTGACGATCGATGTACAGCAGCGCGGTGCCATCGGCCTCGACATCGACCACGTGCTCGTCCCAGAGCTTGTCGTAAAGCGTGCGTTGCATGGTTGGCGTGCGGTGGCGCCGCTGACCCACGCGGGGGCCTCGTCGCCACGAAAAGAGGTTGATCGGACGCTCCTCCGCGCGGCGCGCGGGGGACCTTCCATTCTAACTGGGCCACCGCAGTGGCGAAGGCGCAGCGGGCGATTTCCCGCATTCCATGCGAAACGATGTTGCATCGCCGCATCCGCATGCGTGCCGATTGAGTTGCATTTAGTTTCTTTTGCGTGCAACTCGGCAACGATCGCGGCACGAGGGCGCGGATCCAAGCAGCACACCACGCCAACCGACGACAGGAGGCCTCCCATGCTTATCCCGCCACGATGCCATCACCTTGCGCACTCGCGCCGTCGCCTTAGTGCCATCGCCAGCATGCTGGCGCTGCTCGCCGGCGCGGTACTGTCACACCCCAGCGCGGCGGCCGAGCTGCCCACGGCCCAGCAGCTGAGCGACGTCGACTGGCTGTACCAGCACTATTTCGGCGATGTCACGGACTATGCGCCGCGTCTCGCCTACGACACCGAGCTGAAAATGTTCGCCAACGGGTTCGCGCTGCTGAGCGCGCGCGGCGAAGACCTCGCACCGAGCTTCGTGGCCTTCGACCAAAGCTACGCCGCCGCACGCGAGCGCGCACTGCGCCAAAAGGAGCGCGGAGACCCGCCCCTCGTGCTGCGCGGCCCGCCGCCTCCGGTGCGTGCGCTGCGCGACCCCGCGCGGGTCGAACTGCAGCGCCAATTGCTGCGCATCGCCGAGCATTACCACCTGCCCTACACGCTGATCGACTCAGAGCAGCAATGGATTTTTCTCGGCCCCGAGGACGACCCGGCCGAGCCCATCCTCCATCCGAACACGTCGGGTTCCAATTGGAGCTGGGCCTGGCAGTGGGCGACCCTGGGCCCGGGCGATGTCCTGTGGAGCAACGGCGCGTCGATGGGCAAGTTCGTCGGGCATGTCGCCCTGGTGGAGACCCCAGCGGTGCGCAAGTGGTCAAACCCCACCTTGATCGACGCGAATTGGGTCGGAGTGCGCCGTCACGACGATCTATCCCGTTGGGGACGCGATTACACGGAGGTGCGCGCATTCACGCCGCGCGCCCTGCCATGGGACGGCGCGATCGCGAGGACACCGTACGGCGAATGCAAATATCCCGGCAACATCGAGCGATCGTGCTCGGACACACGAACCATGGCCCGGTTCGACATTACGCAGTTCGCCGCGTCAAAAATCGGAAAACCCTATAACTACGATTTCAGCAATCCACAAAACGGTGACCGATTTTATTGCACCTCGCTGGTTTGGCAAGCCTATATCACTCGCGGCTACAACATCATTTCCCCGCAAATCGTCGGGTTGACCGCGGTCGTGATTCTTCCAAAGTATTTCCTGGAGAGCACTGCACTGGTCGAGCGTCCCCGGTCATGAAGCGCTCCGCTGGTCTCAACGTCTTCGGCTTGCGCGGCGTCGTCGCCGCCATCGCCGCCACGAGCGTCGCGCACGCTGCCCCTGCAGCGCAAGCGGCGCTGTGCGTCGGCTCCATAAGCTGCCAGGAATCGTTCACGCTGCAGGAACACCGCGCAGCCCATCTTTTTGAATATCTGCCATCGCAACGGCGAATTGTCCAGCGCGCCGCAGTTCGCGCCCAACAGATCTCGCTGGCCTACTACGCTTGCAAGCTGCACACGCTGGTCGTCGGCTACGGTTACCGCGGACGTTGCCACTGCGAGGCCGGCATCGAACTTTACGGCGCCGACGGCATGAGGCAGGTGTCACTGGACCTGGCAGGATTCAATCTGTTCCACCCCGTCGGCAACCACCTCTACGTCGAAGCCGCATCGCTGCGCGAACCGCGCCCATCGCTCGACCGTCGGCTCGTTCCAGGCGAGCCCGGCGTGGCGGCGCTGGCCGCCGATGCCGCGCATATTTCCGATTACACCGATCTGATCACGATCGACCTGCGCCGCGCCACGATTGAAAGAGTCGACCCGCTGCCGGCGGTACTCGCGATGTGGCCGGCGCCCCGCGGAGATCTCTACCTAAGGCTGTTGCATGAATTCCGCACGGGCTACATGTTGCGCTATACGCCGCGCAGCGGCCATTTGCACCCGATGCCCGAGACATCCGACGCGTTCGAGCCGCAAAATTCGTGGTCCCCGTATTTTTCCTTCCGATTATTTTCCGGCAACCGTGAAGTTGACGTGGACGGTGACCTTGCCCCCTGGTGTCGGGCAGCGCACGGCCGCACCTTCTGGACGCCGCGCACGGTCTTTGTCCGCGACACGAAGACACACCGTTTCCGGCCCGCCGCCCATTATGATTTCGAGCCGCAATTCGCCGGCACCGATGCGCACCGCGTGGTCGTGCTCGGCGCAGGCAAGGTCCTGGTCTACGAGCCCGAGCGAGACGTGCAGCTGCAGCGCGCGGCGCTCGCGCCGTCCGACCGCATCGCGCGCGCCTGGGCTCCGATCGCCTCCGGCCATGTCGTGTTGTGGGGAACGCCCCGCGAGGACGACGTCACCGAGGACAGCTCCGCAGAGCTGATCGTCTACAGCCGCGACTTCAGCCGTGTGCTCGCACGTCGCCAGCTCCCGGCGACCGACCTGCCGGCGCTGAGCTCGGCCTTGGTGCCCGTGGCCGCGGCGCCTCGCTTTCCCTTGGCTAAAAGGCGGCGACACGCGGCGACGCATCAGTTGCATCCGGCCACGGAACCCGCACGCGGCACTTCGAGTCAGAGTTCTTCTGTCCCAGCACCTCGAGGGAGACCATGATGCTTCGCTTGCCGCTGTCGAACCGACACGGTACCCGCGCCGCGGACACCGCGCTCGAACGCTACGCTCCGCTGCTGCGGCGCGGGCTGCGCCGCGCGCTGCAGGCGCTGACGCTGTTGCTGCTCGCGCTGGGCGCGTGGCTGCTCGGCCCCGACGGCGCTGCCGCCGCCGCGGGCCGCGCCGACCGTCCGTCGCTGGGCGCGCTGGGGCACCATGCCCCGCCCGGAACCTTCGCCGCGCGTCGGGCGCTGCCGGGGGCCGCACCCGCGTCAAGCCTTGGCCTGCGGCACGGTGCGCGCGCTTGACCGCGGCGCGCCGCGGGCCTGACGCGGGGAGGCATCGTCAACCGAACTCCCTTGGGGACCCTCCGCGCACCTGTTCCTAGGACGCAGCGTCGTCGTCGTACACCTCCGACAGCGTTTCGGACAGTGCCGGGGCGCTTGGCGGCCCTGCGCCGTCGTCGACGGGCGGCGGCTCCATCCTGAAGTGTCCGAGAGGCAGCAACGCCGCGCGCAGCGGCGTACCGTCGGCCTGCAGCGGGATCGCGCTCAGCACGATGAACGGCGCTGCGCCGGCGAGCAGTTGCGTGGCGCTGACCGCATCGCCTGCAGCCCGCAGCGCCACGACGAACGCTGTGTAGTCGGTCGGCGTATAGCTCTTCAGCGCATGACTGCCCGGGTGCAGCTGCGGATCGATGCGCAAGGTGGATGCGCGGCCGACGCTCGCGCCCGCGAGCTCGCCGGGCCGGCGCGGTGCCACGCCGACCGGGTGCTCGCCATCCCAGTAATCCGCGTTGACGAAGGTGGCCAGGTGATCGTGACCGCCGACACCCCGGGGGCCGATGCGGCATTTCAGATCGAGCGCGATGAACTTCGATGACGCCGAGTACGGGATGCCGAGCGCGTCGGAGCGCAGCTGTACCGGCCATTGGCCGAGCGGCAGGTTGGCGATTTGTGCGGCGCCCGGCACCAGCCGGACATCGATCAGATCCTCTTCATACAAGGGGTCGTCAGCGCCGGTGTCGTACGGATCGCCGAACATCGCGCTGACCACGCACGACACGGGAATCGGCAATTGGTTCTGCAGCACCACCATGCCGGCCTGGGCGGCAGGAGCGGCGAGCGCGGCGCAGGCGAGCGCGAGGCGCGCACAAGATGAGACGGCAGGTGAGGATATGACCATGAGAACTTCCCTGGGGTACAACGATGCAAGGCGGCGGACCGTCCGCGCGCCTGCTCGTATGAAGCTCCAGTTATTTCGGAGTTCTACGGTGCCTGAATCTCAATGCCGTGATAACGGCCGACTAACCATGCGCCCGCCGAATCTGCCGCCCGCACACCCATCCCCGCCCCGCGCTCGCTGCTGCGCGCCGACAAAAAGCCGGCTCGCGCCGGGCGGCACCTGAGCGCGCGTCGCCGGCGGCGGGCTCAGCTCGCGTCGGCGCCGCCTGAATCGAGCGACGCCTCCTGCGACGCCGCGCCGGACGACGAGACGTCACCGTCGTCGTCGAGCGGGGGCGCCATCGGGAAGCGCCCGAGCACGATGGGCGTCGTGTGCAGCGCGGAGCCGTCGAACAGCTGCGGGATCGCGCTCAACTCGACGACCCACGGCGCGCCGGCGAGCAGTTGCGCGGCGGTGGCCGTAGGGTCGGCCGCTTGCAGGCGTGCGACGAAAACGGTGTTGTCATTCGGCGTATAGCTGCTCAGTTTGTGTTTGCCGGGGTGCCACGGCGGGTCGATGCGGAACGTCGGCTCACGATCCGGGAGTGAGTCCGCGCTGTCCTCGAGCGGATTTTCGGGCAGAAGGCGCGGCGGCCCGACCCAGAAGTCCTCGTTGACGAACTCCGCCAATTGCTCGACTCGACCCGTCCGCGCGTCACCGATCTCGCATAGCACGATGAGACTGATGAAATGCCGCGACATCGAGTAGGTGTTGCCGTGCGCATCGGCACGCAGCATCACCGGCCATAGACCCTTTTGGACATGCACGAGGTGCGTCGAACCCGACTCCAGCCGCGCGTCTAACAATTCGGCCTCATTGAACAGGCCGAGCCCCTCGGCGTCGAACGAATCGCCGTACGGCGACACGACGGCGCACGACGCGGCGATCGGCAACTGATTCTGCAGCACGATGCTGCCGGCATGGGCCGCCGGCGCGGCCAGCGCGGCGCCGGCGAGCACGAGCAGCGCGCAGCGCGTCAGCGCATTTGAGGAAATGTCCATAGGAACGTCCTTCGAGGTGAACGATGCAAGGCGGCGGACCATCCGCACACCTGTTCCTAGGACGCAGTGCTGTCGTCAAAAGTTCTTTGACAACCGTGCCTTTCCGCCTGTTCTCAGCGAATTAACTTCGCAAGCAACAGATCATCCACTGCGATCCAGCGCCCACCGCATGCAAGTCGAGACGGCGAACGCTCGAACGTACCGACGTCAGATGGCCAGGCCCGCGCGCTGCAGCGAAGCCCGAAGTTCCGCACTGGCCACCTCGGGCAGGGCCCGGAAGGCCGGGGTCAGCGTATCGATGAGTCGGCCACGCACGCCTTCGGCTTCGAAGTGCTCGCGCCAGCGCGCCACCTGCGACAGCACCTGAACCATGCAGAACACGGCAACCGGACGTTCCAGGTCGAAGGCGGCATGGTTGGCCAATGCGTTGTCCAGGGTCGCGAGCTTGCCTCGAGGGCCGACCTGCAAGTGCAGGAAACGCTCGTACGCGACGCCTGGGCGCGGCACCACGTCGTACAGCGGAGACAGCCGCCAACCGCCCAGACGCGGGTCCAGCAAGAAGCCATGGTTGCGCAGGTGGTCATCGTCGTTGCTGACCAGAATATTGAACACCATGCGAGTAAAGAGCTCACGATTGTCCGCTCGGATGACGCGCGGGTGCGCATGCCGGCGCACGGCCGCGGCGATGTCGGCGTAGCCCTTGATGCGCGATTCCATCTCGTCGCACCCCACCAGGGTCAAGCCACTGACGAATGGCAGGCGCAGCTCGATACGCCCCTCTCCGGGAACCGTCGCATGCAGCATCAGGTTCGGTGCCAGCTGGGCAACGTCGGCCGCCTGTCCGGGCGCCACCCAATAGCGGTCGAAGCGCCGGATGAGCAGGCAGTTCCTGCCGCCAAGGTCGACCACGCGCGTCTCCGGCACGGTCAGCCCGCAGCGCGCGGCCAGGCGCAATGTCGCGGCCTCCGCGGTGGCCACGTCGAAGGTGTCGCTTCGACTGGCAAACTTGGCCAGCCACAGCAGGCCGGACTCGTCGCGCACGCTCGCTTTGGGCCGCGCCCCGCCAGCCCCCGGCCCGGACCCGAACAGGTCCGTCAGCCGTGCAGGGATGGATTCGCCCAGCTCGATGCGCTCGACCGCTTCCAGCAGGTAAGGCAGCCGATGCACGACCGCCACGCCGACCCGGCCGGCGTCACCGAGCGTCGCGCGCATGTCCAGCGCACCCACCCGGTCGCTGCCGGCTTCCAGCAAGTACACCGACTCCGGAAGGCTGTTGGCGGGCACCTTGCGGTGCGCCTCGATGACACGTCGCCCCCATGCGTCGGGGGCGGCGTCACGGATGCCGCCAAACAGCGTCAGCCCACCCGCCGGGTACAGCATCTGGTTGCGCACGGCCGCCCGGTCTTTCAACGACAGGCTCACGGGGTCGATTTCGACGGCTCCGGCGCGCTCCAGGTAGCGACTCCCGTAGGCGAAGGTCGAGGCATCGACCGTGGTGCCTGTCTCCGTCAGTTCGAGCCGACCCGCGGGCACGAAGCCCGCAGTGGGTAGATGGGCGAAGGCGTAGAGCTCACGTTGTGCCATGGCCGGTTGCCTTCAGAAGTCGAGGCTCTTGATCTCCTTGTCCGACAGGGGGCGCACACGCTGGCGCTTCTCGCGCTCGGCCAACGCAACCAGGGAGGGGTCCTCGCCTTGCAGCAGTTGCAGCAGGGTCATGCCAGGCACGATCGCGTCAAGGTAACGCAGCACCTGAGACAGCGTGCGGCCCGGGTCCCCGGCCTCGATGAGCGTCGCCGTGGGCCGGGACAGGCCGGCTCGCACGGCCGCTTCGGACTGCAGCACGTTGCGTGCGCGGCGCAACCTGGCAATACGCTCCCCCACCAGACGGGCCTGCGCCACCTGCTCGGGAGTCATCAGCTGCTTTTCTTCGCGCTTCATGTCAACAATCGTTGGCTCAATCTCGTTAAGCGAAGAGATTGCTGGCA
Source organism: Pseudomonadota bacterium (assembly GCA_021825505.1). GTDB lineage: Bacteria > Pseudomonadota > Gammaproteobacteria > Burkholderiales > Burkholderiaceae_C > Thiomonas_A. Next base: position 5,033 of record JAKAHP010000040.1, on the reverse strand, counting down.
TTTTAGTCAGGGCACTGAAGCCCGTCAAGCCAGCAAACGCTGACTTTAACGCGACAAACGAAAGGATTATTTCCTCTGTTCACGAGCACCCACACTGATAAAAAAAACCCGGCTTGCGCCGGGTTTCTGTTCGCTGCTGCAGTCGCTCAGCGTTGCGCCAGCGGCACGACGTTGCGCGCGGCCGCGCCGGTGAAGAGCTGACGCGGACGGCCGATCTTGTACTCGGGGTCCGAGATCATTTCGTTGAGCTGGCCGATCCAGCCGACGGTACGCGCCAGCGCGAAGATCGCGGTGAACAGCGACACCGGCACGCCGATCGCCTTCTGCACGATGCCCGAGTAGAAGTCGACGTTCGGATACAGCTTGCGCTGGATGAAGTAGTCGTCCTCGAGCGCGATCTTTTCCAGCGTCATCGCCAGCTTGAACAGCGGATCGTCGTGCAGGCCGAGCGCGTCGAGCACTTCGTGGCAGGTCTCGCGCATCAGCTTGGCGCGCGGGTCGTAGTTCTTGTAGACACGGTGGCCGAAGCCCATCAGGCGCACCGACGAGTTCTTGTCCTTGACCTGCTCGATGAACTTGCCGATCGACGCCACGCCGCCCTGCGCCTGGATCTCGTCGAGCATGTTCAGGCACGCCTCGTTGGCGCCGCCGTGGGCCGGGCCCCACAGGCAGGCCACGCCGGCGGCGATCGCCGCGAACGGGTTGGTGCCGCTCGACGCGCACAGGCGCACGGTCGAGGTCGACGCGTTCTGCTCGTGGTCGGCGTGCAGGATGAAGATGCGGTCGAGGGCGCGCTCGATGACCGGGCTCGGCTCGTACTCCTCGCAAGGCGTGGCCCACATCATGCGCATGAAGTTTCCGGCGTAGCTCAGCTTGTTCTGCGGATACATGTACGGCTGGCCCATGTTGTACTTGTAGGCCATCGCCACCAGCGTCGGCAGCTTCGCGATCAAGCGGATCGCCGAGATTTCGCGCTGGTGGGCGTCGTTCAGGTTGATCGAGTCGGGGTAGAACGCCGACAACGCGCCGACCAGGCCGGTCAGCACCGCCATCGGGTGGGCGTCGCGACGGAAGCCGCGCAGGAAGAACTGCATCTGCTCGTTGACCATCGTGTGCTGGCTCACGCGCTTGACGAACTCGTCCTTCTGCGCGGCGTTGGGCAGCTCACCGTTGAGGAGCAGGTAGCAGGTCTCCATGTAGTCGCAATTGACCGCGAGCTGCTCGATCGGGTAGCCGCGATACAGCAGCTCGCCCTTGTCACCGTCGATGTAGGTGATCGCCGAATTGCACGACGCGGTCGACAGGAAGCCGGGGTCGTAGGTGAACTTGCCGGTCTGCGCGTACAGCTTGCGGATGTCGATCACGTCGGGGCCGACCGTGCCCTTGTGGATCGGCAGCTCGACACTGGGCGAACCATCGGAGAAGGACAGCGTGGCTTTCACGTCGGATGGGGTCATGTCAGAGGCTCCAGTCAGAGTGTGTGTTGGTGCGGCTTGAGAGGAAATTCGACGCTGCGCGCTCAGGCCTCGCGCAAACGCTGCAACACGCGACGATGCGCATCGCTGCGCAGCGCCTCGGGCGGTTCGGCATGCCCGAGCAGCATCTCGAGCAGGGGGTTGTCGTCGAGCTCGAGCAGGTCCTGCAGGGCCTGCCAGTCGGCATCGGTGAGGGTCTCGGCGTGGCGATCGAGAAAACGCGTGATGATGATGTCGTTCTCGAGCAGGCCGCGCCGCGCGCGCCAGCGCAGACGGCGCAACGCGGCGGCGTCGACGGTGGCGGGCGCCGGCATCGGACGACCCCCTCGCCTCAGACCGCGCGACGCAGCATCAATTCCTTGATGTTGCTGATCGCTTGGGTCGGGTTGAGGCTCTTCGGGCACACGTCGACGCAGTTCATGATCGTGTGGCAGCGGAACAGCCGGTACGGATCCTCGAGGTTGTCGAGGCGCTCGGCGGTCGCTTCGTCGCGGCTGTCGGCGATGAAACGGTAGGCCTGCAGCAGCCCGGCCGGGCCGACGAATTTGTCCGGGTTCCACCAGAAGCTCGGGCACGAGGTCGAGCAGCTCGCGCACAGGATGCACTCGTACAGCCCGTCGAGCACTTCACGCTGCTCGGGGGTCTGCAGACGCTCCTTCTCGGGCGGCGGCGTATCGTTGATCAGGTAGGGCTTGATCGAGTGGTACTGCTTGAAGAACTGCGTCATGTCGACGATCAGGTCGCGCACCACCGGCAGTCCGGGCAGCGGCTTGAGCACCACCGGCTCGCTGAGCGTGAGCAGGTTGGTGGTGCAGCTCAGCCCGTTCTTGCCGTTGATGTTCATGCCGTCGGAGCCGCACACGCCTTCACGGCACGAGCGGCGGAACGACAGCGTCTCGTCGACGTCGGCCTTGATCCGCATCAGCGCGTCGAGCAGCATGCGGTCGTTGTCCTTCAGCTCGACCTCATAGTCCTGCATGTACGGCCGCGCGTCCTTGTCCGGGTCGTAGCGGTAGATCGAAAACTTCATTCTGCGAGTCATGGGGTGTTCTCCGCGCGTGCTGCGTCAGAAAGTACGTGCCTTGGGTTTGAACGTCTCGACGCTCAGCGGCTTCATTTGCACCGCGCGGTATGCAAGGCGGTTGCCCTCGCTGTACCACAGCGTGTGCTTGAGCCAGTTGACGTCGTCGCGCTCGGGGAAGTCGCGGTGCGAGTGCGCGCCGCGGCTTTCCTGGCGCGCCGCGGCCGAGACCATCGTCGCCTTCGCGACCTCGATCAGGTTCTCGACCTCGAGCGCCTCGACGCGCGCGGTGTTGAACACCTGCGACTTGTCCTTCAGGTGGATGTCGCCGACCCGCGCGGCGACTTCGCCGATCTGGCCCACACCTTCCTGCAGCAGCTCGTCGGTGCGGAACACGCCGCAGTGCTTCTGCATCACGCTGCGGATCGCGCCGGCCACGTCCTGGATCGCCTCGCCCGACTTCGACGCCTCGAGCCTGGCCAGCCGCGCCAGCGGACGGTCGGCGGCGTCGGCCGGCAGCGCCTTGTGGCCGGCGGCGACGCGCTCGCTGGCGTTGATGTGGTTGCCCGCGGCACGACCGAACACGACCAGGTCGAGCAGCGAGTTGGTGCCCAGGCGATTGGCGCCGTGCACGCTGACGCTGGCGCATTCGCCGATCGCATACAGTCCGCCGACCACGTTTTCGCTGCCATCGGCGGCGACGTTGAGAACCTGGCTGTGGATGTTGGTCGGCACGCCGCCCATCTGATAGTGGATCGTCGGCACGACCGGAATCGGTTCCTTGGTGCAGTCGACGTTGGCGAACTTGAGCGCGATCTCGGCGATCGACGGCAGGCGCTTGTGGATGGTCTCGGCGCCCAGGTGGTCGAGCTTGAGCAGCACGTGATCCTTGTGCGGACCGCAGCCGCGCCCTTCCTTGATTTCCTGGTCCATCGAGCGCGACACGAAGTCACGCGGCGCCAGGTCCTTGTAGGTCGGCGCGTAGCGCTCCATGAAGCGCTCGCCATTGGCGTTGAGCAGAATGCCGCCCTCGCCGCGCACGCCTTCGGTGATCAGCACGCCGGCGCCGGCCACGCCGGTCGGGTGGAACTGCCAGAACTCCATGTCCTGCAGCGCGATGCCGGCACGCGCGGCCATGCCCAGGCCGTCGCCGGTGTTGATGTAGGCGTTGGTCGACGCCTGGAAGATGCGCCCGGCGCCGCCGGTGGCCAGCACCGTGGCCTTGGCCTCGAGGATGGTGACCTCGCCGGTCTCCATTTCCATCGCGACCACGCCGACGACGTCGCCGTCGGCATCGCGCACCAGGTCCAGCGCCATCCACTCGACGAAGAAGTGGGTGCGCGACGCGACGTTCTGCTGGTACAGCGTATGCAGCAGCGCGTGGCCGGTGCGGTCGGCGGCGGCGCAGGCGCGCTGCACCGGCTTCTCGCCGAGGTTGGCGGTGTGGCCGCCGAACGGGCGCTGGTAGATCGTTCCGTCGGCGTTGCGGTCGAACGGCATGCCCATGTGCTCGAGCTCGTACACGGCGCTGGGCGCTTCGCGGCACATGAACTCGATGGCGTCCTGGTCACCCAGGTAGTCCGAGCCCTTGACGGTGTCGAACATGTGCCAATACCAATTGTCCTCGCTCATATTGCCCAGCGAGGCACTGATGCCGCCTTGCGCCGCCACCGTGTGCGACCGCGTCGGGAACACCTTGGACAGCACCGCCACATCGCGCCCGGCGCGCGCCAGTTGCAGCGCGCAGCGCAGCCCGGAGCCGCCAGCCCCGACGATGACGACGTCGAATTTGCGTTTGTTGACTTGCACGGCTCAAACCCTCCACAGGACTTGCACGGCCCAGCCGGTGCAGGCCACGAGCCAGACGATGGTCGCCGCCTGCAGCACCAGGCGCAGGCCGACCGGCTTGACGTAATCCATCCAGATGTCGCGCATGCCGACCCACACGTGGTAGAGCAAAGCGACGAACGCGACGATCGAGAACAGCTTCATCGGCTGCGACGCGTACAGCCCTGACCAGCGCGCGTAGCTCAACGGCTGCGGCCAGGCGAAGAACGCGAGCAGGAACAGCGCGTACAGCGCCAGCACGACCGCGGTGACGCGTTGCGCCAGCCAGTCGCGCAGGCCGTAGTGGGCACCGACGACGAGGCGCTTGGCGCCGTAATCCAGTTGGCTCATCTCAGGCTCCGGTGAACAGGTGCACGGCGAACGCCGCGGTCAGCAGCAGCGACACGGTCAGGGTGACCGCCGCGTAGCGGCGCCCCTGCTGCTTGCTCAGCGCGTGGCGCACTTCCATCAGCACGTGGCGGATGCCGGCGCACAGGTGGTGCGCCAGCGCCCAGAACAGACCCAGCACGATGATCTTCAGCGGCCACGCCGACAACACGCCGGCGATCGCGTCCCAGCCCTGTTGCGAGCGCAGGCTGGTGTCGAACATCCACAGCACGAAAGGCAGCAGCAGGAACATCACGGCGCCGCTGATGCGATGCAGGATCGAGACCAGACCGGCCAGCGGCAGCCGGTAGCTCATCAAGTCG
>JAKAHP010000340.1 GCA_021825505.1 Pseudomonadota bacterium | reverse complement strand
TCGGCTCCGGCCGCTGCAGGCTCGGCCCCGCTGCCGCCGCAGGCGGGTGCCTCGGCCCCGGCGCTGCCGCCCGGCGCTGCGCGCTACATCTGCGGCGATCGCACGTCGTTCATTGCCAGTTTCGGCGACGTCAGCGTGACATTGACCACGGCGTTGGGCAGCGTCCGGCTGGAGCAGACCGTCGCGGCCGACGGCGCGCGCTACGCCAACGACTCCCTCATTGTCTGGTTCAAGGGGCGCGAGGCGACCGTGAGCCATCTGCCGGCGCCGGGGACGTCGACGCTTTGCGTCGAGCAGCAATGAACGGCGGCGCCTGATCGGCGCCGGGGTGCTGCGCGCATCCGCACAAGGTCTACGCACTTGCCCGCTGGCAAAGGTGCGCCAGCCGCACTAGCATCGCGGTGCTGACGATCAGCCCGCGCTCACAAGGCGCGGAGGCGGCCCGGGGCGCATCCCGCTCGAGGGCCTGACGCACGAACCGCAGCGCAAGCTGCACGCGGCGACCGACCCCAGGCGCCGTGCCAGGAGACAGCGCGATGAACGCACCCCTACCCGAAGCGATCCGCCGGGCGCTCGAGACCGTCAGTCTCGACGACAAATACACCCTTGAAACCGGCCGCGCCTTCATGAGCGGCATCCACGCGCTGGTGCGCCTGCCGCTGCTGCAACGTCAGCGCGACGCGCTGGCCGGGCTCAACACGGCCGGCTTCATTTCCGGCTACCGCGGCTCGCCGCTGGGCGGCTACGACCAGGCGCTGTGGAAAGCGGGCAAACTGCTCGCGGCCAACAACATCGTGTTCCAGCCCGGGGTCAACGAGGAGCTCGCCGCCACCGCGCTGTGGGGCTCGCAGCAGCTCGACCTCGAGCCCGAGCGGCGCCGCTTCGACGGCGTGTTCGGCATCTGGTACGGCAAGGGCCCCGGCGTCGACCGCTGCGCCGACGTGTTCAAGCATGCCAATATGGCAGGCACCGCACGCCACGGCGGCGTCGTCGCGATCGCCGGCGACGACCACGTGGCCAAGAGCAGCACCGCGCCGCACCAGAGCGACCATATCTTCAAGGCGGTCGGCTTCCCGGTGTTCTTCCCGAACAATGTGCAGGACATCCTCGATCTCGGCCTGCACGCGATCGCGATGAGCCGCTACGCCGGGCTGTGGACGTCGATGAAGACGATCCAGGAGGTGGTCGAGTCGTCGGCCTCGGTCGACGTCGCCGCCGACCGCGTACGCATCATCCTGCCCGAGGACTTCACGATTCCCGAAGGCGGCGTGCACATCCGCTGGCCCGACGATCCGCTGTCGCAGGAAGCGCGGCTGATGGACGTCAAGTGGTATGCCGCGCTGGCCTATGTTCGCGCCAACCGGTTGAACCACACCGTGATCGACAGCCCCAACGCGCGCCTGGGCATCATGGCGTCGGGCAAGGCCTACAACGACACGCGCCAGGCGCTGGCCGACCTCGGCCTCGACGACGCCGCCTGCGCGCGCCTGGGCATCCGGCTGCACAAGGTTGCGGTGGTGTGGCCGCTGGAGGCGAGCATCACGCGCGAATTCGCCACCGGACTGCAGGAAATCCTGGTCGTCGAAGAGAAGCGCCAGGTCATCGAATATCAGCTGAAGGAAGAGCTGTACAACTGGCGTGAAGATGTCAGGCCCAACGTGATCGGCAAGTTCGACGAGCGCAGCGGCGACCGCAGCGGCGGCGAGTGGAGCCAGCCCAACCCGGCGGGCAACTGGCTGCTGAGCGCCAAGGGCGACCTGAACCCGGCGGTGATCGCGCGCGCCATCGCGTCGCGCCTCGAACGCCTGGGCATTCTCGAGCAGGCCGGGGTCGACGTGCAGCGCAGCCTGCGCGCGCGCGTCGCGGTGATCGAGGCCAAGGAACACGCGCTGGCCAGCGCACCGGCTGCGGCCAAGCGCCCGCCGTGGTTCTGCTCGGGCTGCCCGCACAACACCAGCACGCGCGTGCCCGACGGCTCGCGCGCGATGGCCGGCATCGGCTGCCACTACATGGTGACGTGGATGGACCGCGACACCAAGACCTTCAGCCAGATGGGCGGCGAAGGCGTGGCCTGGGTGGGGCAGGCGCCGTTCAGCACCGACCGCCACATGTTCGCCAACCTGGGAGACGGCACTTATTACCACTCGGGGCTGCTGGCGATCCGCCAGGCCATTTCGGGCAAGGTCAACGTCACCTACAAGATCCTGTACAACGGCACCGTCGCCATGACCGGCGGCCAGCCGGTCGAAGGCAGCTTGACGGTGCCGCAGATGACGCGCGAACTGCACGCCGAAGGCGTGCGCGAGATCGTCGTCGTGACCGACGAACCCGACAAGTACGCCGGGGTGCACGACCTCGCTCCGGGCGTGAGCGTGCACCACCGCGACGAGCTCGATGCGATCCAGCGCCGGCTGCGCGAGGTCGAAGGCACCACGGTGATCGTCTACGACCAGGGCTGCGCGACCGAGAAGCGGCGCCGCCGCAAGCGCGGCCAGCTGGCCGATCCGGCGCGCCGCGTGGTCATCAACCCGCTGGTGTGCGAAGGCTGCGGCGACTGCTCCGAGCAGAGCAACTGCCTGTCGGTGGAACCGCTGGAGACCGAGTTCGGGCGCAAGCGCACGATCAACCAGAGCAGCTGCAACAAGGACTACTCGTGCCTGAAGGGCTTCTGCCCGAGCTTCGTCACCGTCGAAGGCGGTCGCGTGCGCAAGCCCGACGCGGCCAAGCTGCCGAGCCTGGACACCCTGCCCGAGCTGCCCGAACCGACGATTCCCGAGCCGCTGTCGGCCGACCGCGCCGGCGGCGGCAGCTACGGCATCCTGGTGGCCGGCGTCGGCGGCACCGGCGTCATCACGCTGGGGCAGCTGCTGGGCGTGGCCGCGCACATCGAGGGCCGCGGCATCATCACGCAGGACGCCGCCGGACTCGCGCAGAAGGGTGGCGCCACCTGGAGCCACGTGCTGATCGCCGACCGCCCCGAGCAGATCCACACGACGCGCGTCGCGATGGCCGAGGCCGAGCTGATCATCGGCTGCGACCCGATCGTCGCGGCCGACCCGGAAACGCTGTCGCGCGTCGCCGAAGGCCGCACCTTCGTCGCGCTGAACCTGCACGAGAGCCCGACCGCGACCTTCGTGCACAAGCCCGACTGGCAATTCCCCGGCGCGGCCTGCCGCGGCGCGATCGAGCATGCCGCCGGCGCCGGCCAGGTCGCAGGCTTCGACGCCGACGCGGCCGCGCTGCGTAGAT
>JAKAHP010000339.1 GCA_021825505.1 Pseudomonadota bacterium | reverse complement strand
GAAGTGTCTTGGGTATCGACAGCGATGGACACGAACCATCGATCGGCGACACGGGAGACCGTCGCCGAGTTGATCTTGCCTTCAAAGCGCAAGGGTTCGCGCATGCGCACCCAACCCAATGTCGGAAGGCGAATGCGCGAGCCTTCGACTTGAAGTTGGTCGTTGGTGAGGGTGAATCGGTCGTGCACGCCTTTCCTGCGAAAGGACGGGTAGCGCGCACGCTTCTTGAAGAAGTTCTGAAACGCTTCGCCCAACTGGATGATCGCCATCTGCGGCGCGCATTTCGTGACTTCGAGCATCCAGGGGAATCGCTCGCGCTTGATGGCGTTGAGTTGGCGGCGCAGCGCCATCTGCGACGGCTTGGGACACGCAGCATCGGCCTTTGCGGCCTCGTATTGGCGCTTCCACTCGGCCAGCGCCCAGTTGTAGGCGAAACGCGCAACGCCGCACGCGCGAGCGAAGTAGGTCGCCTGCGCGTTGTTCGGGTCAAGCGCGATCTTGTGCGCGAGGATCATGCCGCACCCTCCACCACGCTGCGCACGGCGTCGACGAGCTTCTGGCTTTTGCGGGAGCGGCTTCCGTACAGACGCGCCGAGAAGACCCGTCATAGCGCCTGCGCCCGCCTGCCGTGCGTTCGTCGGGCACAAGCCGTCCTTCGCGCTCCCAGCGGCGCAGTGTCTGCGCCGAGACGCCAAGCGCTTCGGCAGCTTCATGGATCGGGACGAGCTTGTGAGACATGCTCAAGATGTATATGAACGCGCAACTACGCGCATGTCTTTAGCAAGCAGTTAGAACCCCTGCCGCCCGAGCTCATCGAGCACTGCTTCGGCGTAATCGATGCCGGCGGGCTGGCTTTGCGGCAGCAGCCACAACATCGCCACCGAGTTGTCGAGCACGAAGCGCATCAAGGCTCCCCGCAGCCGCGCTTCAGGCGCGACCTTCGTCGATCCATCGGCGCAGTTCGACGCCGCCACCGCGCTCGGTGCCTTCGCGCATGAAACGCCGTATGGCGTCTGCGGCGTGCTGGGCAGCGACGCGCCGTTGCGGCGGCACCAGCTCGGCGATCGGACGACCGCGCAGCGTGATGACGTAGCTGTTGCCCGCCCGTACGCCGCGCAACAACTCGGCCAGCTTGGTCTTGGCCTCGTATGAGCCGATCTCGATCGACATCGCCGCCTCCGACTGTCGACCAAATTGTAGACCAGTCGTCTAGGCTTGCGACGCTTTCCGGGCAAGGCCGCAGGCCGCACAGGTGCTTAACAAGGCCGCTTGCGCCCCTGCGGAAACAGGGCTTCTCCACTCCCGCAGAAAATCTGCCCTAAAATTCTTTCCACAGAGTCGCGAAGGAAACCCGATGTCCGTCGTTGCGCAAGAGCTTGCCGCACGGCCGCAGGCCGCGCAGGTGCTGAGCAAGGCCGTGATGCGCGCCGCCCAGCGCCTGGGGCTGGCGCGCGGGCTGCTGGCCAGGGTGCTCGGCGTCAGCGCGGCGAGTGTGACGCGGCTGTACAGCGGCCATTACCTGCTCGATCCGCAACGCAAGGAGTGGGAGTTCGCGCTGCTGTTCGTGCGCCTGTTCCGCTCGCTGGACTCGCTGGTGGGCGACGAAGACACGGCGCGCCGCTGGCTGCTCAGCGACAACCGCGCGCTCGGCGCTCGCCCGCTGGAGCTGATCGTGCAGACCGAGGGGCTGGTGCGTGTCGTGCACTACCTGGACGCCGCACGCGCTCTCGTCTGAGGCCGCCGCCTGGCGCGGCCGGGTCTGGCGCATGGTCGAGCAGCAGCACGTCGCGGCGACGATGAAGCTGGTCGACGACCGCGACGAGCAGGATCTGCTCGAGCAACTGCTCGACGCGGCCAAGCCGGCGCTGCCGGCCGCCGCCGCCCATCTGCACTACCTGCTGGCCACGCCGTTGCGCTATCCGCCGCGGCACGGCGGCTCGCGCTTTCGCGGCGCGACCGACCCCGGCGTGTTCTACGGCGCGCAGACGCTGCGCACCGCCGCCGCGGAACTGGGTTACTGGCGCTGGCGCTTCCTGCTCGATGCGGTGGCGCTGGAGCGCCTCGGGCCGGTCGCACATACCGCGTTCCGCGTCGAGATCGCGACCCGCGCGGTCGACCTGCGCGCGCCGCCGTTCGACGTCGACGCCGCGCTGTGGCAGCACCCGAGCGATTACGCGCCGACCCAGCAGCTGGCACGCGTGGCGCGCGAAGCCGGCGTCGGCGCCATCGTCTACCGCTCGGTGCGCGACCCGCAGCCGGCGTGGTGCCTGGCCTTGCTGGACGCTGCCGGATTCGCATCGCCGCGCCCCGAGCCGCAGCGCCAGACCTGGTACCTCGCGGTCACGCGCGACGAGATCGTCTGGCGTCGCGACGGCGCCTCGATGCACTTCGCCGCGGCCGGCGCGCCGCGCTGAAGCGCGCCGCAAGCCCCCGCAAGCGCGCGCCCGGCTCTTGACGCGCGCGGCGGCGCGCGGCGACCATCGCCGCATCAGGGGCTCGCGCGGGGCTGATCGATGGACGAGGCGGCAATCGCATCGGATGTGCTGGTGGTCGGCGGCGGGCTGGCCGGCATCGTCGTCGCGCTCGAGTGCCTGCGCGGCGGGCTGCGCGTAACGCTGGTCGACCGCGCACCGCGCACGCGCTTCGGCGGGCTGGCGCTCGAGGCCTTCGGCGGCATGGCGCTGGTGGGCACGCCGCTGCAGGCGCGGCTGCGCATTCCCGACAGCGCCGAGCTGGCCTGGCAGGACTGGCTGCGCTTCGGCGAGCTGGCCGACGACGACATCTGGCCGCGACGCTGGGCGCGCCACTACGTCGAGCGCAGCCGCGCCGACGTGCACGACTGGCTGCGCGGCTTCGGCGTGCGCTTCATGCCGGCGGTGCACTGGGTCGAGCGCGGCCGCTTCGGCGACGGCAACAGCGTGCCGCGCTATCACCTGGTGTGGGGCTGCGGACGCGAGTTGGTGCGCCGTCTGCGCGGCGCGCTCGACATGGCCGCCGCCGACGGCCGCCTGCAGCTGCTGCACGGCATGCGCGTCGACGCGCTCGACATCGCCGCCGGCGTGGTGTGCGGCGCCGACGCGGCGCGCGAGGACGGCGGCGAGCGCATCGCGCTGCGCGCGCCGGCCGTGGTGCTGGCCTGCGGCGGGCTCAACGGCGACCTGACGCAGGTGTGCGTGCAGTGGCCCGGGGGCGAGGCGCTGCCGCGCGCGCTGATCGCCGGCGTGGCCCTGCTGAGCGACGGCCGGCTGCAGCGCTG
>JAKAHP010000338.1 GCA_021825505.1 Pseudomonadota bacterium | reverse complement strand
GCGCCAGCCCAGCGTGAACAGCACTAGCAGCACCACCGCGGCGGCGGCCAGGAACAGGTGCTGCAGCAGCTCGTCGGCCTTGTCGTTGGCGGTCTGGCCGTAGTTGCGGGTGACGGCGACATGCACGCCCTGCGGTATGTCCACGCCGCGCAGCTCGGCGATGCGCGCCTTGACCGCCTCGGCAATGTCGTAGGCGTTGCTGCCGGCCTTCTTGGCAATGGCGATGGTCACCGCCGGAGCCAGCCCGGTTACCGGGCCGCCCTTGCCGGCAGGGGTGCCGTACCACGCCATGCGACTGGGGTAGTCGGCACCAGAACGGATGCGCGCCACGTCGGACAGATACACCGGCTTGCCGCCGGCGAGTCCGATCACCAGCTGCGACACCTCGCCGGCGTTCATCAGCAGGGTGCCGGCCTTGACCGGCGTGTCGCGGTTGCCGCTGATCTCCTCGCCGGCATCGGCAGCCACGTTGGCGGCCTTGAGCGCGCTCGCCAGATCGTCGACGCTGAGGTTGTAGGCGGCCAGCTTGCCGGGGTCGAGTTCGACCATCACCGCGCGATCCGGCGCGCCGATGGTGTAGACGTCACGCGTGCCCGGCACGCGTTTGAGGTCGGTCTCCAGCGTGTGCGCGACCTCGGCCAGCTGCACGCTGCCGAGATCGGCGCGATCCGACCACAGAGTCAGCGCCATCACCGGCACGTCGTTGATGCCATAGGGCTTGATCAGCGGCGGCCCGACACCCAGCCCCTGCGGCACCCAGTCGGCGTTGGAATAGACCTTGTTGTACAGACTGACCAGCGCCTGCTGGCGCGGCACACCGACCTCGAACTCGACCGTGATCAGCGCCAGGCCCGGCCGGCTGACCGAATAGACGTGCTTGATGCCCTTGATCTCGGACAGCTTCTGCTCGAGCGGAAACGCCACCAGGTTTTCGACGTCGCGCACGTTGGCGCCGGCGAACGGCACGATCACGTTGGCGACGGTGACCTCGATCTGCGGATCCTCCTCGCGCGGCGTGATGATCGCCGCGGCGATGCCCAGCAGCAGCCCCGCCAGCGCCAGCAGCGGGGTGATCTGCGAGGTCTGGAACGCGCGCGCGATGCGCCCGGAAAGGCCCAGCTTGCCCGGCTCAGTCATGCCCGGCCGCCCCGTCGGCATGCTGCGCGATCAGCCACTTCATCGCAGCGCCCGGATCGGCCGCCACCTGCTCGCCCGGCGCCAATCCCGCCAGCACTTCGGCGTCAAGGCCGAAGCGATCGCCCAGCCGCACCTGGCGCAGCATGACGCCGTCGCCCTTGACCACATACACGCCGACGATCTCGCCGCGGCGCACGATCGCGCTGTCCGGCACCAGCAGGCGCGGCCGCGAGCCGATCATGAAGGCCACCTTGACCACCTCGCCGGGATTGAGTCCGGTCTCGACCGTCGGAAGTTCCAGGCGCACGGTGAAGGTGTGCGTGGCCGGATCGGCGTAGGGGAAGACGATCACCTTGGCCGCTTCGACCCGCTTGTTGCCGCCGTCGTACAGCACCCAGGCGCGGCCGAACTTGCGGATCACGTTGACGTCGCTCTGCGGCACCTGCGCCTCGACCCGCAACTGGTCCAGCGACAGCCCCGAGATCAGCGGCTGCCCCGGCTGCACTGCCTCGCCGACCTGCACATAGCGCTTGGTGACGATGCCCGAGTAGGGCGCGCGCACCACGGTGTAATTCGCGCTCTCGGAAGCCTGGCGCAGGTTCGCCCGCGCCGCATCCAGCGCCGCCTTGGCGGCATCGCGCTGCGCGGTGGTCTGGTCCATCTGCGTCTTGGATACCAGCCTGCGCGAGTAGATCGCGGCGATCCGCTGGTACTGCGCCTCGGCGTCGGTGTAGGCCGCCTGCGCCGAGCGCACCTGCGCCTGCGCCGCGTTCACTGCCGCGCCCTGCTCGACCGCGGTGAAGCGCACCACCACCGCGCCCTGCGGCACGTAGTCGTTGACGTCGTAGGGCAGCTCGAGCACGCGGCCGGCGGTCTGCGCCGAAAGCGTCGCCTGATGCACGGCCTCGACCGTGCCGTCCCAGATGCGCTCGCGCGGCGCGATCTGCTCGCGCAGCATGATCGTGGCCAGCGGCGGCTTGGCCGCGGGCGCGGCAGGCTGCCGATGCCCGCAGGCAGTCAGCGCCAACATGGCAGCGGCGAGCAGCAGCGCCGCGCGCAGGGAAAGCACGGATCGTGTCACAGGCGTTTCCTCTCAGCGAAACGCGCTGCCGGGCGCCAGGCCGAACTTGCGCAGCAGCATCGCCAGCGGGCAGAAACCGGTGAACGAGGCCTGCAGCAGGTTCAGGCCGACGAATGCGGTCAGCAGCAGCCACCACGGCGACACCAGTTGGGACAGCACCAGGCTGATCAGCACGACGCTGCCTGCAAAAGCCATCACGGCACGATCGACGTTCATTGCGCTTACCTCTCGGTGGAACGGGATGAATCAGGGTTCGACGACGTTCGGTCCGGCTTTCAGACGCGAGATGCCAAGCGCCCGAAGCACGTATTTCTCATACACCGGATTGGTGTTGCCGGTCTTCATCTTGCGGATGAAGTACTTCTCGAAGACGACCTTGGCCGGATGCACCCACTTGCCGACCTTGGCCCAGGTGACGTTTCGCGGCGGAATCTGCGGCAGCGCGACGAAGGCGGCGCCGGTGTCGCCGAGGTCGGCCAGACAGATCGCGTTCCAGGTCGCCACCTCGCGCGGTTCGTGGCCGGCCAGTTCCGACTGGATGTTGTGCACCAGCGCGGCGACCATCGACTCGATCATGTAGCCGGTCTTGGGCGCACCGGTCGGCACGGGGGTGGCCTCGACCGGCGGAATCGCCACGCATACGCCCGCCGAATAGATGTTCGGGAACTTCGGGTTGCGCTGGTGCTTGTCGATCAGCACGAAACCGCGCGGATTGCACAGGCCCTCGACCTTGCGCACGGCATCGACGCCGGTGAATGCCGGCAGCATCATGCAGTACTTGAACGGCAGTGTGTGCTCGGTCAGCGGCTGGCCCTTGGCGTCCATCTCGGTCACGCTGATTTCGTTGGCGCGAATCTCGGTGGGCCTGGCGTTGGTGATCCACTTGATGTGGCGCTGGCGGAATTCGGCCTCCAGCAGGCCCTTGGAATCGCCGACACCGCCCAGCCCCATGTGGCCGATGTAGGGCTCGCTGGTGACGAAGGTCATCGGCACGCGATCGCGCAGCTTGCGCTTGCGCAGGTCGGCGTCGAGGATCGC
>JAKAHP010000039.1 GCA_021825505.1 Pseudomonadota bacterium | reverse complement strand
CGCCACGCCAGCCCGCTGCGCTTGCCCCCCCACAGCAGCGCGGCGCGCCAGCCCGCCACCAGCGGTGCGTCGAGCAGCACCAGGCAGCGCAGCGCCGCGGGGTCGCGCTCGGCCAGCATCAGTCCGAGCAGCCCGCCCAGCGAATGCCCGACCAGCACCACCGGGCGGTCGCGCGCCACGCCGCGTACGAACGCGCGCAGCTCGGCCAGCAGCTGCGGCCAGCTGTCGCTGACCGGGTAGGCCGGGTCGTGGCCGAAGCGTTCGGGCGCGACGACGTCAAAACGCTGTCGCAGCAGCGCGAGCAGCTTGCGGTAGCTGCCGGCCGGAAAGCTGTTGCCGTGCGCGAACACCAGCAGCGGGCGCGCGGCGTCGCTCGCCTGTGCCCGTGCCGCGCCTGGGTCAGCCGCGCAGCGCATCACCGGCCTCGCGTTGCAGGGCGTAGAGCAGATCGAGCGCCTCGCGCGCGCTCAACGCGTCGCAATCGACGCTGGCCAGGCGCTGCAGCAGCGCGGCACCCGGCGCCGGTGCCGGCTCTGCTTCGGCGGTTTCAGCCGTGCCGAACAGATCGAGTTGCTCGCGCTGCGCCTGCTGCGCCTGCTGCAGCGCCTCCAGCCGGCGCTGCGCGTCGCGGATCACCGCGCCAGGCATGCCGGCGAGGCGTGCGACCTGCACGCCGTAGCTGCGGCTGGCCGGGCCCGGCTGCACTTCGTGCAGGAACACCACGCTGTCGCCGTGCTCGGTCGCACCCACGTGCAGGTTCAGCGCATCCGCGTGATGCGCCGGGAATTCAGTCAGCTCGAAATAATGGGTCGCGAACAAGGTGTAGGCGCGGCAGCGCTCGTGCAGGTGCGCGGCCACCGCAGCGGCCAGCGCCAGCCCGTCCAGCGTCGAGGTGCCACGGCCGATCTCGTCCATCAGCACCAGACTGTGCGGCGTGGCGCTGCGCAGGATGGCGGCCGCTTCGGTCATCTCGACCATGAAGGTCGAGCGCCCGCCGGCCACGTCGTCGGCCGCGCCGATGCGCGTGTGGATCGCGTCGACCGGGCCGATGCGCGCGGCCGCGGCCGGCACGAAGCTGCCGATCGACGCCAGCAGCACGATCAGCGCGGTCTGGCGCATATAGGTCGATTTTCCGCCCATGTTCGGGCCGGTGATGATCTGCGTGCGACTTTGCGGCAGCAGCACGCAGTCGTTCGGCACGAAGCGGTCGACCTGCGCCTGCACCACCGGGTGGCGGCCGGCGCGGATCTCGATGCCGGGCGCCGCGCTCAGCTCCGGGCACACCCAGTTCCAGGTCTGCGCGCGCTCGGCCAGCGCGGCCAGCACGTCGAGCTCGGCCAGCGCGCGCGCTGCGCGCAGCCATGGCGCGACCTGCGGCTGCAGCGCTTCGAGCAGTTCGGCGTAGAGCGCGCGTTCGCGCGCCAGCGCGCGCTCCTGCGCCGACAGCGCGCGGTCCTCGAAGGCCTTCAGCTCGGGGGTGATGTAGCGTTCGGCGCTTTTCAGGGTCTGCCGCCGGCGGTAGTCGGCCGGCACCTTGTCGGCCTGGCCGTGCGTGACCTCGATGGCGAAGCCGTGCACCTTGTTGTAGAGCACGCGCAGATTGCCGATGCCGGTGCGCGCGCGCTCGCGCGCCTCGATCTCCAGCAGGTAGCTGCTGCAGTCGGCGCCGATCGCGCGCAGCTCGTCAAGCTCGGCGTCGAAGCCGCCGGCGATCACGCCGCCGTCGCGCAGGTTCAGCGCCGGTGGCTCGGCCAGCGTGCGCTCAAGCCGCTGCAGCGCATCGTCCGGCAGCTCGAGCGCCGCCTGCAGGCGACGCAGCAGCGCGTCGTCGAAGCCGGCGCAGGCCGCGGCCAGTTGCGGCGCCCGGCGCAGCGTGTCGCGCAGCGCAGCCAGTTCGCGCGGTCTGGCCTGGCGCAGCGCCACGCGCGCGGCGATGCGTTCCACGTCGGCCAGTCCACGCAGCAGCTCGCGCAGCTCGTCGAGCGCGCCGCGCAGCAGCGCGGCCAGCGCCGCGTGGCGTGCGCGCGCGAGTTCCTGGCGCCGCGGCGGCGCACCCAGCCATTGCCGCAGCAGGCGGCTGCCGGCGGCGCTGCGGCAGCTGTCGAGCAGCGACAGCAGTGTCGGCGCCGGTTCGCCGCGCAGGGTCGTGAACAACTCGAGGTTGCGGCGCGCATTGGCGTCGAGCAGCACGCTGTCGGCGTCGCGCTCGACCTGCAGTTCGACGACATGCGACAGGCCGCGACCCTGGGTCTGCTCGGCGTAGCTCAGCAGCGCGGCCGCGGCAGCGTGGGCGCGGGGCAGGGCGCCGGCGTCGAAGGCGTCGAGCGTGCTCACGCCGAGCTGCGCGCACAGCTTGGCGTGGCCAGCCGCGGCGTCGAACTGCCACGGGGCGCGCGCCGCCAGCGGCACCCCGTGCAAGGCCTCCGGGCACGGCAGGTCCTGCGGCCACAGCACTTCGGCCGGCTGGATGCGCGCCAGCCAGGTGTCGAGTTCCTCGGGGGCACATTCGGCCAGGCGCAAGGCGCCGTTGGACAGTACCAGCCAGGCCAGCCCGATGCGCGGCGTGCGTTTGGCCGCGGCCGGCGCCACCGCCAGCAAGGCAGAGTCGCTGCGCTCCTCGAGCAGGCCGTCGTCGAGGCGCGTGCCCGGCGTGACGATGCGCTCGACCCGGCGCTGCACCGGCCCTTTCGAGGTGGCCGGGTCGCCGATCTGCTCGCAAATCGCCACCGACTCGCCCAGTCGCACGAGCCGCGCCAGGTAGGTATCGAGCGCCTGCGCCGGAACGCCCGCCATCACGATCGGTTCCCCCGCGGACTGGCCGCGTCGCGTCAGGGTCAGGTCGAGCAGCGCCGCGGCGCGCTCGGCGTCGGCATAGAACAGTTCATAGAAATCCCCCATCCTGTACAGCAACAGGACGTCCGGGTGTTCGGCCTTGATGCGCAGGTACTGCTGCATCATCGGCGTATGACGATCGAGTTCCTCCGCCGTGGCGGCGGAGGGCGTTTTCACGTTGTCCAAAAGGGGCCTCGACTGCGGATCCAGGCGCGGCTGCGGCCGCGCGATCCGTCATTGTGCGCGACATCGCGATGGAGCCGCGCGCCCCGTGCCGCCGAGCTTCAGATCACGCTGGAATCGAGGTCGGCCTGCATCGATTCGTGGTAGTCGCTGTCGTGCTGCAGCGTCAGGATGTCCATGTGCAGGCGCTTGGTCTTCGTGTCGGGATCGATGCCCAGGCTTTCGCGCATGTTCTTGCGGAAGCCCTCGTAGGTCTCGATCGCGGCGGCGCGGCAGCCGCTGAGCACGTGTACCCGCATCAGGTGGCGACACGCCGCTTCATTGTGCGGGGACAGCAGCAGGATCTGGTTGAGGTAATCGATGGCCTGCCGATAATTCTTTTCGAGCGCGCATGCCTTGGCGTTTTTATAAAGCAATGACGCGGATTTGTTGGTGATCTGTTGGCGGTAATGCGCGATGACCGCGTTAAGCTGCGGATTATCAGGAAATTCCATCGATCCGATCAAATGCCCGCGGTGCGCAGACAGCGCGACCTCTAGGGGTATTTCCTGATCCTGCGTCAGGAAGCCGAGGTCGTGCTTGACGGCCGGATGCAGTGCGATCGAGTTCAGGTGGCTCTGGATCAGGCCGGGACAGATCCGGTTCAGTTTGTGGATGCGCAGCCGCAGGCTACCTTGCGAGCGCTCGCTGTCGGTGCCGGGCCACAGCAACGACGCCATCTGCTGCCGGCTGGTCGAGCCGCGCACGGCGAGAACGAACAGCATCAGGATCGCCTTCTTGTCGTTGGCTTCGCAGACTTGCTGGTCGACACGGATGCGTACCGGTCCAAGGAAGTCGATCTCGACGACAGGATCCTGTTCCATGCAATTCCCCCATTGCGTTCCGGGCATCTTGGCATATTCAGTGCGGGCCCTGGATGCCCGAAGCAGGCTCCCGCAAAATCTTGAAAAATTTATGAAATTTGCAAAACCATATCAGAATGAGTGTTACTCATGTGCGACAAGATGTCGTCAAGCGCAACCTATAGCAAAAAATGTATATAAATGTATGTTCGTGTCAGCAAGCTGGCAGAACTTGCTCGATGCGCACGATGCTAATTTTCGCCAAGCCGCATTTCAATCGCGGAATCGCGATTTTGCCGCGAAAAATCAGGGGGTAACGCGGGTCTAAGGGCGCGTTGAGGCCGGATATTCCGGCAGGCGCCGCGACGGTCGTCGCTTATGGCGATTATGCGGGGAATTAATGTAATCGCCCAATCATTCGCAGGCATTCCGCAATGAACGGTAAGCCTGCACCGACCGCACCCGCTCCCGGGGCGGTCGACGCCGCGCGCAGCGCGGTGCGCGCTCAGCGGGTCGAATGCACCTTGAGCAGGCTGACCAGTTGCGCGTAGATGCGTGGGCTGCCGGCGATCAACTCGCCGGCGTGCAAGGCGTCGCCTTCGCCGCTGAAGTCGCCGACCAGACCGCCGGCCTCGGTCACCAGCAGGGCGCCGGCGGCGACGTCCCAGGGCTGCAGGCCGCGCTCGAAGAAACCGTCGTAGCGTCCGGCGGCGACATAGGCCAGGTCGAGCGCGGCGGCGCCTGGGCGGCGCAGGCCGACGCAGCGCTCGGCCACCTTGCGGAACATCGCCAGGTAGTCATCGAGGTCGTCACCCTCGCGGAACGGGAAGCCGGTGCCGATCAGGCTGTCCTCGATGCGGGTGCGGCGCGACACGCGCAGGCGTCGGTTGTCGAGGAAGGCGCCGCCGCCGCGGCTGGCCGTGTAGAGCTCGTCGCGCGACGGATCGTAGACCACGCCATGTTGCACCACGCCGTGGTGGGCGAGGGCGATCGACACCGCATAGACCGGCAGGCCGTGGATGAAATTGGTCGTCCCGTCGAGCGGATCGATGATCCACTGGAATTCGGAATCGGCACGGCCGTGCGTGGTGCCGGTCTCTTCGCCGAGGATGCCGTGCTGCGGATAGGCCTTCAGCAGCACGTCGATGATCGCGTGTTCGCTGGCCCGGTCGACCTCGGTGACGAAGTCGTTGGCCGCCTTCTTCGAGACGCGCAGCAGGTCGACGTCGAGGCTGGCGCGGTTGATGATTTTGCCGGCTTCGCGCGCAGCGCGGACGGCAACATTGATCATGGGGTGCATGGTGCGTGGCGCGACGCGACAATGGCGTCTCGAGGAGGACGGGGTGAAAGAGCGGGAAGACAGTGATTTTATCGGAGCCGGAGACGGCGCGGCATGGCCTGACGCCGTCGCGCGTCCGCTGTTCGTGCTGGTGCACACGCGGCAACCGGGCAATGCAGGGGCCGCGGCACGCGCGATCAAGACCATGGGCTTTGCCGACATGGCCCTGGTCGCGCCCGAGCTGGCCGAGCTGCGCGAGCACGAACAGGCGCGCGCCTTCGCCAGCGGTGCCGACGACGTGCTGCTGGCCGCACGCCAGGGCGCCACGCTCGACGCGGTCGCCGGCGACTGCGGCGTGCTGGTGGCGTTGTCGGCGCGGGTGCGCGATTTCGGCCCGCCGCTGCACGGCCCGGACTGGCTGCCGGAGCTGGCGCGCAGCGCCGCCGCACAGGGACGTCGCGTCGGCTTCGTGTTCGGCAGCGAGCGCACCGGGCTGGACAATGCGACCGTGTACGGCTGCGACGCACTGCTCAGCCTGCCGACATCGGCGCAGTACGCGTCGCTGAACCTGGCGCAGGCGGTGCAGATCGTCGCCTGGGAATGGCGTCGTGCGCTTGGCGGCCTGACCCCTGCGGCGGGGCCGCCGGCCGAGGCGGCGGCGACCCGGGCCGAGGTGCAGGGGCTGCTCGAGCAGGTGCAGCGCGCGCTGCTGGCGCTGGGCTATCTCGACGCGCAGGCGCCGCGCCGGCTGATGCCGCGGCTGGCGCGGCTGGCCGCGCGCAGCGCGCTGACCCGGCAGGAAGTGCAGATCCTGCGCGGCGTGTGCGCCGCGGTGCTGCGCCGCGAACAGGGCGATTGATGCGGCGCCGCACCGGCGCGTGCGGCGTCCAATACACTGGCCGGCATCTGCAGCGATTCCGGCCCAGCCCGCCCGTCATGTTCAGCCATCTGCGAGAAGACATCGAGGTCATTCTCGAGCGCGACCCCGCGGCGCGCTCGCGCTGGGAGGTGCTGACCTGTTACCCGGGGTTGCACGCACTGGCGCTGCACCGGGCCGCGCACGCGCTGTGGCGGCGCCGCTGGCATTGGGCCGCGCGCTGGATCTCGCACTGGGGGCGCTTCCTGACCGGCATCGAGATTCATCCCGGCGCGCAGATCGGCCGTCGCGTGTTCATCGATCACGGCATGGGCGTGGTCATCGGCGAGACCGCCGAGGTGGGTGACGACTGCACGATCTACCAGGGCGTCACGCTCGGCGGAACGTCCTTGTACAAGGGCGCCAAGCGTCACCCGACGCTCGAGTCGGGCGTGGTCGTCGGCGCCGGCGCGCAGGTGCTGGGCGGCTTCACGGTCGGGCGCGGTGCGCGCATCGGCTCCAACGCGGTGGTGGTCAAGGAGGTCCCGGCCGGCGCCACCGCGGTCGGCAACCCGGCGCGCATCATCGTCAAGGACACCGAGCGTGCGCGCGAGGCCGCGGCGGCGCGCATGGGTTTTTCCGCCTACGCTGTGACGCAGAACGGCGACGATCCGATGAACAAGGCGGTGCTCGGCTTGATCGACCACGCCGCGCAGCTCGAGCACCAGGTCGCGCTGCTGTGGCGTGAGCTCGCGCAGCGCGGGGTCTGCCCGGAGCAGGCCTGCCCCGAGGAGGCGCTGCGCACCGAGCACTTCGACCGCGACCAGCTCGAGAAACTGGTCAAGTAGCAGTTGCCGCCGGCGCGCCGCGGCGCACCTCGATCGCGCCGCCGGCGCCGAGCTCCAGCCACAGCACCTCGGCGCGCGCGGCGCCGTCGAGGTCCCAGTCGCTGAGCACCTCGCGCAAAGTGCCGTCGCGCCAATGCGAGCGCGGGCGGTGGGTATGGCCGTGGATCATCCAGTGCGCGTCAGCGGCGTGCAGCCAGCGTGCCGCTTCCGCGGCGTCGGCATCGGCCCAGTTCTCCTGCACGCCTTGCGCCGCGCGGCTGGCCTGGCGCGCGGCGGCAGCCTGCGCCAGCCGCGCCGCCAGCGGTTGCGCGCTGAACGCCGCCTGCCAGCCGGCAGCGCGGCATTGCGCGCGCCAGCGCATGTACGCCTGGTCGGCGAGGCACAGCGCGTCGCCATGCGTCAGCACGATGCGCTGGCCACCGAACTGCAGCACGCAGGGGTCGTCGAGATGACTCGCGCCACACGCCGCGGCCAGCGCGTCGCCGAGCAGGAAGTCGCGGTTGCCGCGCTGCAGCCACAGCGCGCGGCCGTCGCGCGCGTAGCCGCGCAGCGCATCGACGACGCGCCGCGCTGCCGCGTCGACCTCAAGCTGGTCGTCGCCGACCCAGGACTCGAACAGGTCGCCGAGCACGAACAGCGCGTCGGCGCGGCGCGCCGCGCCACCCAGCCAGGCGACGAAGGCCGCGGTCGTGCGCGGTGCCGCGTCGCCCAGGTGCAGGTCGGAGACGAAGGCCAGCCGACGCCAGGACGGCGGCGCGACCACGGCCGCGACGCCGTCGGCCCGCAGCGGACGGGCGTCAGACTTCAACGGCCTTTTCGAGGATCACGTCGTCGACCGGGACATCCTGGTGGAAGCCGCGGCTGCCGGTGCGCACGCCCTTGATCGCATCGACCACGTCTTCGCCACCGACCACGCGGCCGAACACCGCGTAGCCCCATCCTTGCGGCGTCGGCGCGCTGTGGTTGAGGAAGGCGTTGTCGGCGACGTTGATGAAGAACTGTGCGGTGGCCGAGTGCGGGTCGTTGGTGCGTGCCATCGCGATCGTGTAGCGCGCGTTCTTCAGCCCGTTGTTGGCTTCGTTCTCGATCGGCTCGCCGGTGGGCTTCTGCTTCATGCCGGGCTCGAAACCGCCGCCCTGGATCATGAAGCCGTCGATCACGCGGTGGAAGATCGTGCCGTCGAAGTGGCCGTCACGCACATAGGCGAGAAAGTTCGCGGTGGACTTCGGCGCGCGCTCGGCGTCGAGCTCGAGGCGGATCACGCCATGGTTCGTGTGCAGTTCGATCATATCGGGTCCTTGAGTGGGTTGAGGCGTCACTTCAGCAGCACGGCCTTGGTGATCACGACCGGCGTCACCGGCACGTTCGCGTACGGCCCGACCGTATGCGTGGCCACGCCGGCGATGCGGTTGACCACGTCCATGCCGGAGACGACCTGGCCGAACACCGCGTAGCCGTGGCCGTCGGGTTGCGGGAAGTCGAGCGACGGATTGTCGACGAGGTTGATGAAGAACTGGGATGTTGCCGAATTCGGATCCATCGTGCGGGCCATTGCAATGGTGCCGGCCAAGTTTCTCAGGCCATTCTGGCTTTCCAGTGCAATCGGCGCATGCGTCGGTTTTTGCTGCATCGACGCCGTGAAGCCGCCGCCCTGGATCATGAAGCCGGGTATCACGCGGTGGAACACGGTGCCGGCGTAGAAGCCCTCATCGACGTAGCGCAGGAAGTTCGCAACCGTCTTCGGCGCGCGTTGCGCGTCGAGTTGCACGACGATGTTGCCGGCGCTGGTGACCAGCTCCACCTTCGGCGGCGTGGCCGCGCGGCTCAGCGGCGACAGACTCAGCGCGGCAGCGAGCAGCAGCGCGTGGCGGCGCGAGACGCCGATGGGATTCGTCTTCTTCATGAAAGGACTCCAGCGTGGAACAGGCGCCACTGGCCGTTTTCCTTGGCCCAGTAGTCGCGGTGGGTGATCGGTTTGTCGTCGCGCTTTCCCGGGTACTGCACGACCAGCAGTTCGTGCTTGCCCCTGAAGTACAGCAGGGTCGAATTCAGCGTGTGCTCCGCCGGGCCCGAGCGCGCCAGCATCGCGCGCAATTCGGCGCGGCGCTGCGCCAGTTGCGCAGGGCTCAGCCAGTCGACGTGCGCGGTGATGACCACCGGCGTGGTGTCGGGCTCGACCATCGACATCAGGCTCTGCAGATCGTCGTTGGCCAACACCACGCAGCCGTTGCTGGCCAGCGGCGGGCGCGCGTAGACGTCGCTGGGCACGCCGTGCAACCAGATGCCGCCGCCGGTGCGCCCGAGCAGCCGATCCCAGGCGTTGGGGTAGTTCAGCGGCATCGCGCCGGCGCCGTAGATCGCCGCCAGCCAGCGCTGGCCGACCGAGCGTGTGATGAAGTACACGCCCAGCGGTGTGCGCAGGTCGCCGGCACGCTGCTTGTCGGCGCCGAGCTTGCCTTGCGTGACGTAGTAATTGGCGACCAGATGCAGCTCGCCGTGCGCGTCGCGGCCGAACAGGTACAGGCGTGAGGCGCTGGTGTCGACGACGATCGCATGCGCCACGCGCGGTCCCAGCGCGACGAAATTGCTCGGCAGCTGGCCGGGGCCGGGTGCGTTCGCGTAGGCCGCCAGCCGCGCGTGCGCCTCGCGCACCAGCCCGGCCAGTTCCGCGGCGTCGGCGGGGGCCACACGCGCGTCGGCAAAGTGCTGCAATTGGCCGGCTTCGGCGCGCAGCAGGTCGCCGCGCAGCAACTGCGCCAGCGCGAAGTTCGGGTAGCGCGCCGCCAGCCGCTCGCTGCGCGCCACGGCCTCGTGCAGCCGGCCGTCAGCGACCAGCTGGTAGATCTCGATCAGTTCGACTTCGGCGGTGTCGTTGAAGCCGCGCGCACGCAGCTGCGCGGTGTCCAGCCCGAGCAGGCCGTGACGATCGGCGATCGCCGCCGGCACCGACACCGCCGCGGCGCGCCGCATCCGCCCGCTTTGCGCGCGCACCGCGAGCCCGGCGCCGAGCAGCAGCAGCGCCAGGCCGAGCAGCAGCAGCGCGCGCGAGCTGCGCGGCAGCATGTTCATGCCGACGACCGCGCTCAGCCGACCGTTTCCTGCACGATCAGCCAGCGCGAGCCAACGCGATGCAGGCGCAAGGTCTTCGGGCTGTTGAAGTGCAGGCTGCCAGCGCTGTAGATCTGGCGGAAGTGCGCGGTGGCACGGTCACCGTCGACCTGCACGCGCAGGTGTTCGACGTCGACCGTGATCCCGCGCTTGTCGGCGATGCGCGCCTTGCGCTGCGCCACCCATGCCGCGTGCCCGACTCCGCCGCCCGGCGTGAAGTCGTGCGTGTAGCTGCCGAAATACGCATGCAGATCGCGGCTCTGCCAGGCATGCGCCCAGGACCGCACAGCGTGTTCGACGGCGCGCTCGGCGTCGGCGGCCGCGGCCTCGTGGGCCGGCGTCGACGCGGGTTTGGCTCCCGGCGCGGGCTTGACTTCGGGCGCGGGCTTGGCCACCGGCGCGGGCTTGGCTTCCGGCGCAGGCCTGGCCACCGGCGCGGGCTTGACTTCGGGCGCGGGCTTGGCCACCGGCGCGGGCTTGGCATCCGGCGCAGGCCTGGCCACCGGCGCGGGCTTGGCTTCCGGCGCAGGCCTGGCCACCGGTGCCGGCTGCGCCTGTGGCGTCGCGGCCGCGATCTGGGTCGGTGCGTGGGGCGCCGCGTGCTGGATCTCGGCGCTGAACAATTGCCGGATCAGCGCGAGCTTGGCCTGCGTGCCGTGCGCGTTGCCCCCGTCGAGCTGCAAGGCCTTCTGATACGACTGGCTGGCCAGCTTGGCGTAGACGTCGCCCAGGTTCTCGAACGCGGTCGCATAGCTCGGATTCGTGCGGATTGCCATTTCCAGCGCGGCGCGCGCCTTGTCGAAGTTGCCTTGTTGCGCGTACAGCACCGCGAGATTGTTGTACGGCTCCGGCAGTTCGGGGAACTGTTCGGTGATCTGGGTGAAGACCTGGATTGCCTCGCTGGTCTTGTGCTGCTCGCTGAGCAGCACGCCGCGCAGGAAGCGGTATTGCGGATCGTTCGGATGCGCGGCGATCAGCCGGTCGAGCTGCGCCTGCGCCTGGGCGAGGTGGCCGCCGGCGGCAAGCTGCCGAACCTGGCCGAGCTCGTCGGCGTGCGCCGTTGCTGCCAGCGGCACGAAGCCGGCGGCGCAGGCCAGCGCCAGTGCGCGCAGCAGCGGCGCGAGACGCAACGGAGTCACGCGCGGGTCGACGCTGGCGGCGGTGGGGCGCTTGCGGCACGCGGGGGTGGCATCGGTCATGGTTCGTGAACGTTCGGGCTGTGCTAAGTTTTTGATTTTATCCACAGCGCACCGCTCGATCCGAGCCCGCGTGTCGCGCGCCCAGCGCGCCCCCCCGGATTCGCTCGCCGCGTGCGTTGACCAGACATGAGCCTGCTGATCTACAACACGCTGACGCGCCGCAAGGAAGCGTTGGTGCCGCTCGAACCCGGCCACGTGCGCCTGTACGTCTGCGGCATGACGGTCTACGACTACTGCCACCTCGGCCACGCGCGGGTGATGGCGGTGTTCGACGTCGTGCAGCGCTGGTTGAAGACGCGCGGCTTGCGCGTGACCTATGTGCGCAACATCACTGACGTCGACGACAAGATCATCCGTCGTGCGCTGGAGGCCGGTATCGGCGTGCGCGAGCTCACCGACCGCTTCATCGACGCGATGCACCAGGATGCCGACGCGCTGGGCATCGAGCGCCCCGACCTCGAGCCGCGCGCCACCGATTACATCCCGCAGATGCTGGCCATGATCGGCCGACTGGTCGAGCGCGGGTTGGCCTACCAGGACCGAGCCGGCGACGTCGATTTCTCGGTGCGCGCATTTCCGGGCTACGGCCGCCTGTCGGGCAAGGCGCTGGATGAGCTGCACGCCGGCGAGCGCGTCGAAATCGACATGGCCAAATCCGATCCGCTGGATTTCGTGCTGTGGAAGCGCGCCAAGCCCGAAGAGCCGGCTGAGGTGCGCTGGGATTCGCCGTGGGGCCCGGGGCGTCCGGGGTGGCATATCGAGTGCTCGGCGATGAGCTGCGCGCTGCTCGGCGAGCATTTCGACATCCATGGCGGCGGCGCCGACCTTCAGTTTCCGCATCACGAGAACGAGATCGCGCAGTCCGAAGGTGCCCATGGCGGCACCTTCGTGAATCTGTGGATGCACAACGGTTTCGTGCGCGTCGACGACGAGAAGATGTCGAAGTCGCTGGGCAACTTTTTCACGATCCGCGATGTGCTCGCGCAGCACGACGCCGAGACCGTGCGCTTTTTCATCGTGCGCGCGCACTATCGCAGCCCGTTGAACTACAGCGAAGACAATCTGCGTGATGCACGCCATGCGCTGGCGCGCATGTATACGGCGCTGCGCGATTTCGCCGACGTCCCCGGCAGCGTCGACTGGGACCACCCGCTGGCGCAGCGCTTCTGTGCGGCGATGGACGACGATTTCAACGCCCCCGAGGCGCTGGCGGTGTTGTTCGAGCTGGTCGGCGAGCTCAACCGCAGCCGTGACGCGCGTCTGGCCGCGCTGCTGCGCGGCCTGGGCGCGACGCTGGGCCTGCTGCAGCAGTCGCCGCAGGCCTTCCTGCAGGGCGGCGCCGCGGCGCCCGACACGGCGTGGATCGAGCAGCTGCTGCAGCAGCGCACGCAGGCCAAGGCGGCGCGCGAGTTCGCGCGCGCCGACGCGATTCGCGCCGAGCTCGCCGCGCGCGGCATCGTGCTCGAGGACAAGCCCGGCGGCGTCACCGTCTGGCGCCAGGCATGAGCGCTCAGATGAACGCGGCGCAGCTCTCGGGCCGGCCACATTACTGGGACGAGGCCTGCGCCGCGCTGATGCGCGCCGATCGCGTGATGCGCCGACTGATCCCCGAACATGGTCAGGCGCGGCTGCAAAGCCGCGGCGACGCGTTCCAGACGCTGGCGCGCTCGGTGGTCGGCCAGCAGATCTCGGTCAAGGCCGCGCAGGCGGTGTGGGATCGCTTCACCGCACGCGTCGGCGAGATCGTGCCGCAGCGCGTGCTCGAGCAGCCGCTCGAGGCGCTGCGCGCCTGCGGCTTGTCGCAGCGCAAGTGCGAATACCTGGGCGACCTGGCCGCAAAGTTCGCCTCAGGTCAGGTGCATCCGACGCAGTGGGACGCGATGGACGACGAGGCCATCATCGCCGAGCTGGTCGCGATTCGCGGCATCGGCCGCTGGACCGCCGAGATGTTCCTGATGTTCCACTTGCTGCGCCCCGACGTGCTGCCGCTGGACGACATCGGCTTGCAGCGCGGCATCAGCCAGCGCTATTTCTCGGGCGAGGCGGTCAGTCGCAGCGAGTTGCGCGAAGTGGCGCAGGCGTGGGCGCCGTGGCGCTCGGTCGGCACTTGGTATATTTGGCGCAGTCTCGACGCGATCGCGGTCGAGTACTGACGAAGCAGTGCCGGGCGGCCGCGATGACCGCACCGGCCGGTCCCGCTGGCCCGCGGCGGGCGACACGCATGGGGTGGTCATGAGCAAGAAGGTCTTTCTCGAATTCGAACAGCCGGTCGCCGAGCTGGAAACCAAGATCGAAGAGCTGCGCTATGTGCAGGACGAATCGGCGGTCGACATCTCCGAGGAAATCAGTCGACTGCAGAAGAAGAGCCTGCAGCTGACCAAGGATCTGTACGCCAAGCTGTCGCCGTGGCAGGTCACGCAGATCGCGCGCCATCCGCAGCGACCGTATACGCTGGATTACGTCGCGCAGCTGTTCACCGACTTCCATGAGCTGCACGGCGACCGTCATTTCGCCGACGACCTGTCGATCGTCGGCGGCTTGGCCCGATTCAACGGCCAGGCCTGCATGGTGATCGGCCACCAGAAAGGGCGCGACACCAAGGAGCGTGCGGCGCGCAACTTCGGCATGACCAAGCCCGAGGGCTATCGCAAGGCGCTGCGGCTGATGAAACTGGCCGAGAAGTTCGGCCTGCCGGTGTTCACTTTCGTCGACACCCCGGGGGCCTACCCCGGCATCGACGCCGAGGAGCGCAACCAGTCCGAAGCGATCGGTCGCAATATTTTCGAGATGGCGCAGCTGCAGGTGCCGATCATCTCGACCATCATCGGCGAAGGCGGCTCCGGGGGCGCGCTGGCGATCGCGGTGGCGGACCAGGTGCTGATGCTGCAATTTGCGGTGTATTCGGTGATTTCGCCCGAGGGCTGCGCGTCGATCCTGTGGAAAAGCGCCGAGCGCGCGCCCGACGCGGCCGAGGCGCTGGGCCTGACCGCGCACCGGCTCAAGGCGCTGGGGCTGATCGACAAGATCGTCAACGAGCCGGTCGGTGGCGCGCACCGCGACGCGCAGGCGATGGGGGCGGCGCTCAAGCGCGCGCTGGGCGAGAGCCTGCGCCAGTTCCAGGGCGTCAAGCCGGCCGAGCTGGTGCAGCAGCGCTACGCGCGGCTGTGCGCGTTCGGTCGCTTCCAGGACACCAAGGCCGGCTGAATCGCGGACGCGGGAGGCCGCGATGCCGTGGCGTGAGCTCGACCTCGGCGCCGCAGCTGACGCGCTGGGTGCGTTCGCGCAGGCGCACGCCATCGACCACGACGCCGCGCCGCTGGCGCTGGCGTTCAGCGGCGGCGCCGATTCGACAGCGCTGCTGATCGCCGCGTTGCAGCGCTGGGGTGCGGCGCGCCTGCGCGTGCTGCACGTCGACCACGGGCTGCAGGCCGATGCCGCGCGCTTCGCCGACCATGCGCGCGCGCTGTGCGCGCGCTGGGGCGTGGCGCTCGAGGTGCTGCGCGTCGAGGTCGCTGCCGGGCGCGGCGACAGCGTCGAGGAACGCGCACGGCAGGCGCGCTACGCCGCCTTGACCGACGCGGCGCAGCGCGCCGGCTGCCGCTGGTTGTTCACCGCCCACCAGGCCGACGACCAGGTCGAGACGGTGCTGCTGGCGCTGCTGCGCGGCGCCGGCCCCAAGGGGTTGGCGGCGATGCCGGCCGTCAGCGCGCGCGGCGGCGTGCGGCTCGGTCGCCCCTTGCTGAGCTGCGGCGCGGCCGAGCTGCGCGAGCGGCTCGATGCGCAGCACGTGCCCTATCTGGTTGACGCGATGAACGCCGACCCGGCCTGGCGCCGCAGCCGCATCCGGCATGAGTTGCTGCCGGTCATCGCACGGCTCGAGCCGGCTTACGCGCGCACCGTCGCGCGCAGCGCGCGGCTGTGCGCGCAGGCCGCCGAC
>JAKAHP010000337.1 GCA_021825505.1 Pseudomonadota bacterium | reverse complement strand
CGCGTACCGGGTGTGCTGGCCTGGGATCGTCGCCGCTCGGTGGTCGTCAGCGCGCGTACCGACGGCGTGCTGTCCCGCTTGTTCGTGCGCGCGCCGTTCGACCGCGTGCGCGTCGGCCAGCCGCTGGCCGAGCTGCTGGCGCCGGCGTGGCTGTCCGCCGTTGCCGAATACCGCGTGCTCGAGCAGGCCCGTTCGGCCGACGCGCGCGGGCTGCGCCGCGCCGCGCTGCAGCGCCTGCGCGTGCTGGGCATGAGCGCGGACGAGATCCGTTCCGCGGGCGCCGGTGCCGGTGGCGGCATCGTGCTGCGCGCGCCGGTGACCGGCGTGGTCAGCGCGCTGGAGGTGCGCCAGGGGCAGCAGGTGTCCGCCGGCATGACGCTGCTGCGCATCGACGATCTCACGCGGCTGTGGCTGGACGCCGCGATTCCGCAGGTCGAGGTGGCCGGCGTCGGTGCCGGCACGCGGGTGCAGATCGAGGTGACGGCCATCCCAGGCCGGATCTTCGCCGGCCGCGTCGAGGCGCTGCTGCCCGAAGTCGATCCGCGCACGCGCACCGAAACCGCGCGCATCGCGCTGGACAACCCCGATGGCACGCTGGCGCCGGGCATGTACGCGACGGTGCGCCTGGCAACGGCAGGCGCCACGCCGCATCCGCTGGTGCCGGACGAGGCGCTGATCAGCACCGGCGTGCAGAACCGGGTGATCCTCGATCTCGGCGATGGCCGCATGGCGCCGCGCGCGGTGCGCATCGGTCGTTCCGCCGACGGTTATACCGAAGTGCTGGCGGGGCTCTCCGGCGGTGAGCGCGTGGTCACCTCGGGCCAGTTCCTGATCGACTCCGAGGCCGATCTCGATGGCGCGCTGCGGCGTCTGACCACGCCGCCCGCGGCGGCGACGTCGACGACATCGAGGGAACCCATCTCCCTTCACGAGGGCACGGGTGGGGGTCCGGCGGGCGATCAGCACTCCAGGATGGCCGAACCCTCATCCCCGACCCTTCTCCCGACGGGAGAAGGGGGCAAGGCGGGTCCGGCAGAAGCAGGGAGGGGCAAGGCAGGCCCGGCGCAAGCAGGGCGCAATGCGCATGCCCAGGATCTCATGCCCGGCGTGGTCATGCCGAGTGCTGACAGGCAAGGCAAGCCCGCGTCCGGCGACGCCATGCCCGGCATGGCCATGCCGGCTTCGACGGGAGGGCGCACGCCATGATCGCCGCCATCATCCGCGCCGCCATCCGCAACCGCTTCCTGGTGCTGATGGGCGCCCTGCTGCTGGCAGGCTGGGGCGTGTGGGCGGCGCTGCATACGCCGCTCGATGCCCTGCCTGATCTTTCCGATACCCAGGTGATCGTGCGCACCACCTGGGCCGGGCAGCCGCCGCAGGTGGTCGAGGACCAGCTCACCTATCCGCTGGCCACCACCATGCTCTCGGTCCCGGGCGTCAAGACCGTGCGCGCGTATTCGTTCTTCGGCGACTCGTTCGTCTACGTGATCTTCCACGGCGGCACCGACCTCTACTGGGCGCGCTCGCGCGTGCTGGAGTACCTCAGCCAGGCGCGTGACCGCCTGCCGCGCGGGGTTGCGCCGCAGCTCGGGCCCGACGCCACCGGGCTGGGCTGGATCTACGAATATGCGCTGGTCGATCGTTCCGGCACCGCGGACCTCGGCCAGTTGCGCGCCCTGCAGGACTGGTTCCTGCGTTACCGGCTGAAGACCGTGCCCGACGTCGCCGAGGTCGCCAGCATCGGCGGCATGGTGCGCGCCTGGCAGATCGTGGTCGATCCGGTGAAGCTGGCGGCGTACGGCCTGACGCTGGAACAGGTACGGCAGGCTGTCAGTGCGGCCAATGGCGCCAACGGCGGCTCGGTGATCGCGCAGGGCGAGGCCGACCTGATGGTCAGGAGCATCGGCTACCTGCACACGATCGGGGATTTCGAGCGCATTCCTCTCGCGACCGGCGCCCATGGTGTGCCGGTCCGCCTCGGCGAGGTGGCCGTGGTGCGCCGCGGGCCGACCCTGCGCCAGGGCATCGCCGATCTCGACGGCCAGGGCGAGGTGGTGGGCGGCGTGATCATCCTGCGTTCGGGCAAGAACGCGCTGAAGGCGATCGAGGCGGTCAAGGCGCGCCTCGCCGAACTGCAGCGCAGCCTGCCCAAGGGCGTCGAGATCGTGCCCACCTACGACCGCTCGCAGCTGATCCTGGCGGCGGTGAGCAACCTGCGCGAGAAGCTGCTGGAAGAGTTCCTGGTGGTGGCCGCGGTCTGCGCGCTGTTCCTCTGGCACCTGCGCTCCTCGCTGGTGGCGGTGATCACCCTGCCGCTGGGTGTGCTGGCCGCCTTCATCGTCATGTACTACCAGGGCGTCAGCGCCAACCTGATGTCGCTGGGCGGCATCGCCATCGCGATCGGCGCGATGGTGGATGCGGCGGTGGTGATGATCGAGAACGCGCACAAGCACCTCGAGCACTGGCGCGACGCGTACGGCCGCGACCCCGAGGGCCACGAGCGCTGGGAGGTGATCGCGACCTCGGCCGCCGAAGTCGGCCCGGCGCTGTTCGTCAGCCTGCTGGTGATCGCGCTGTCGTTCGTGCCGATCTTCGCGCTGCAGGCACAGGAGGGTCGGCTGTTCCGGCCGCTGGCCTTCACCAAGACCTACGCCATGGCCGCTGCCGCGGCGCTGTCGGTGACCCTGATCCCGGTGCTGATGGGCTATCTGGTGCGCGGCAGGATCCGGCCCGAGGGCGAAAACCCGCTCAACCGGGTCCTGATACGCGGCTACAGACCGCTGCTCGACGGCGTGCTCCATCGGCCCTGGGCGGTGCTGCTGGGCGTGGTGCTGGCGCTGGCGGCCACGTTCTGGCCGCTGACGCATCTCGGCAGCGAGTTCATGCCGCCGCTCAACGAAGGCACCCTGCTGTACATGCCCACCGCGTTGCCGGGGCTGTCCTACGGCAAGGCGGCGCAGCTGCTGCAGCAGACCGACCGTCTGCTGAAGACGGTGCCCGAGGTGGCGACGGTGTTCGGCAAGGCGGGCCGCGCCGACAGCGCCACCGATCCGGCGCCGATCAACATGTTCGAGACGGCGATCACCTTCAAGCCGCGCAGCGAGTGGCGGCCGGGCATGACCCCGGAAAAGCTGCAGAACGAATTGCAGCGAGCGGTGCAGAACATCCCGGGGCTGACGCCGCTGTTCGTGCCGCCGATCGCCAACCGCGTCTCGATGCAGTCGACCGGCATCAAGAGCCCGATCGGCATCAAGGTGGGCGGA
>JAKAHP010000336.1:546-3266 GCA_021825505.1 Pseudomonadota bacterium | reverse complement strand
AGGCCTACCTCGCCTACCTCAACAGCGTGGTGTTGCCGGGCGTGGCCGGCCGGCCGGGACAACGCGGGGGCTGGGCGCTGCGGCGATTCCAGGGCGAACACGCCGAATTCGTGGTGTTGACGCTGTGGGACTCGATGGATGCGATCCGCGATTGGGCCGGTGGCGATCCACAAAAAGCCGTCTATACCGCCGAAGAGGCGCAATATCTGCTCGACCAGGAAGGTGTGGTGCGCCACTACGACGTTGTGGGCACGGTGACCGCACCGACCTGATGCGCCGGCACTGTTGCACGCCAGGCGCACGGGCACGGCAACAGCCCGAACGGAATGCTGTGTGATCGGCGCAGTGTGAATCCGCGGACCTGCGGCACCGGCATCGGCCATCGCCTCCGATCCATGCGGCGAGGGCAACTGGACGGCGCCATTGAACGCCGTCAACTGCGAGCGCAGCGACTCAGGCTTTCTTGGCGGCGCGCTCGGCGGCCAGCGTGGCCTGCACCGCAGGACGCGCTTCGACGCGCTGCATGTAAGCCTTGAGCGTGGGGAACGGGGACAGATCGACCCCGACGATGCCGGCCCAGGTGAGCACGGTGTACAGATAGGCATCGGCCACGGTGAACTGCTCGCCCATCAGATACGGCGCATCGCCCATGGCAGCGACGATTTCGCCGAAACGCAAGGCCAGGCGTTCCTGCTGCGCCTGTTTCAGCGCATCGGTCGAGGCCGGATTGAACAGCGGGCTGAACTGCTTGTGCAGTTCGGTGGAAATGAAGTTCAGCCATTCCTGCAGGCGATAGCGCGCGAAGCTGCCGTTGGCCGGGGCCAGCCCGGCGGTGGGCTTCTGGTCGGCCAGATACTGCACGATGGCCGGGCCTTCGGTGAGGATGGCGCCGTCGTCCAGTTGCAGCGTCGGCACGTAGCCCTTGGGGTTGACCTGCCAGAAGTCCGCGCCGTCCTTCAGGCGCTTGGTCTTCAGGTCGACCTGCACGGCCTCGAACGGCAGTCCCAGCTCGTGCAACACGATGTGCGGCGACAGCGAGCAGGCACCGGGGGAAAAATAGAGTTTCATGGGGATTCCTTGTGCGGGATGGGTGGGTTCAGGAAACGCGCCTGGGACGCCCTGCCGGAGGTGCGGGCGGCACGCGGTGGCACCAGCGCTGGCGCGCAGACACACTGTTGCCGCAGCGGCGCATTCAGCGCTTCTTCGGCGCGATCAGGTCGGTGATGCTGCCGTCCATGATCTCGGCGGCCATGGCCACGGTCTCGCTGAGCGTCGGATGCGGGTGGATGGTGTGGCCGATGTCGGCGGCCTCGGCGCACATCTCGATGGCCAGCGCCACCTCGGCGATCAGGTCACCCGCATGCACACCCACGATGCCGCCGCCGACCACGCGCTTGGTCTGCGCATCGAAGATCAGCTTGCTGAAGCCCTCGCTGCGATCCATGCCCAGCGCACGGCCCGAGGCCGCCCATGGGAAGCGCGCGACTTCGATCTCCAGGTTCTTCTCCTTCGCCTCGCGCTCGCTCACGCCCACCCAGGCGATCTCCGGGTCGGTGTAGGCCACCGAGGGGATCACGCGCGCGACCCACGCGCGCTTCTCCCCGGCGGCGACCTCGGCGGCCAGCTTGGCTTCGTGCGTGGCCTTGTGCGCCAGCATCGGATTGCCGACGATGTCGCCGATGGCGAAGATGTGCGGCACGTTGCTGCGCATCTGCGCGTCCACGGCGATGTAGCCGCGCGCATCGACGGCGATGCCCGCCGCCTCGGCGCCGATGCGCTTGCCGTTGGGCACACGCCCGACCGCCACCAGCACGCGATCGTACACGGCACGCGCCGGTTTGGACTCGCCCTCGAACGTGACGTGGATGCCGTCTTTCTTCGCCACGGCCTGCGCCACTTTGGTCCTCAGGTGGATGCCGGCCAGACGCTTCGCGAGGCGCTGCTGCAAGGGCCTGACCAGATCGGCATCGCAGCCCGGCATCAGCTGCTCGGCCAGCTCGACCACGGTCACCGCGCTGCCCAGCGCGGCATACACACAGGCCATCTCCAGGCCGATGATGCCGCCGCCGACCACCAGCAGCGAGGCGGGAATCTCGGCCAGCGCCAACGCATCGGTGGAATCCATCACGCGCGCATCGTCCCATGGGAAGCCCGGCAGCTTCAGCGCCTGCGATCCCGCCGCGACGATCGCCTGGGCGAAGCGCACGCGCTTGGGACCCTCGGACGTGGCCACGTCCAGCTCGTGCGGCGAGACGAACGTGCCGGTGCCCTGCAGCACGCGCACCTTACGCTGTTTGGCCATGCCGGCCAGTCCGCCGGTGAGCTTGCCGACCACGCCGTTCTTGAACGCGCGCAGCTTGTCCAGATCCAGTTTGGGCGTGCCGAAGCTGACGCCGTGCGCCGCCATGGCCGCGGCCTCCGCGATCACCTCGGCGGTGTGCAGCAGTGCCTTGGAAGGGATGCAGCCGACGTTGAGGCACACGCCGCCCAGGCTGGCGTAGCGTTCCACCAGCACCACGTCCATACCCAGGTCCGCGGCGCGGAACGCCGCGGTATAGCCGCCGGGGCCGGCACCCAGCACCAGCAGCGCGCACTCGATGTCGGCGGGGTGGCCGGCGCCGGTCGCAGGCCCGGGCGCGGTCACCGTGGCGACAGCCGGCGCCGGCGGGGCGGATGCCGCGGGAGTGGCCTGCGGCGATGCGGGCACGGCTTTTCCAGCG
>JAKAHP010000336.1:0-536 GCA_021825505.1 Pseudomonadota bacterium | reverse complement strand
GAGCGGGCGATCGAGCAGCCTCCGCCGCCTCGATCAGCGCGATCACCGCGCCCTCCGACACCTTGTCGTCCAGCTTCACCTGCAGCACCTTCACCACCCCCGCCACCGGCGCCGGAACCTCCATCGTCGCCTTGTCCGATTCCAGCGTCACCAGCCCCTGGTCCTTCTTCACCACATCGCCAGGCTTCACCAGCAGCTCGATCACCGGCACGTCGTGGTAGTTGCCGATATCCGGCACCTTGGCTTCGATGGGCGTGGACATGCGCACTCCTGCATCCGGTACTGTTTGAAGCCCGATTGTCGCGCAACGCACTGCGCGCGTCATGCTTTGTGTAGCCTGTCACAGGCGCGCACGGACCCGCTTCGCGACGCTTGCATGCGCCAAGTGAGGGGGTCAGAGTGCCAGCGCCGGCCTGTGTCCGGGGCCGCCACTGTCCGCCCGTGATCCTGGCAGGCATCCGCCTCATTTCTGTGGAGGAACCACCCCATGCGCTTCCCGATACGCGGGCCTGTCGCGTTGTGTTCGACACTGGCTG
>JAKAHP010000335.1 GCA_021825505.1 Pseudomonadota bacterium | reverse complement strand
GCGCTGACGCACCTGGCGCAGTGGCAGCACGCGTTCGCACTGCATCAGCACGTCGAGGACGTGGCGCTGATTCCGGCGCTGGGGCAGGTGGGTGCGCCGCGCTGGGGCGCGCACGTCTACGACGCCGAGCATCGGCATCTGGAATCGCTGGTGCACGACTACTCCGCACGTTTCGCCGCCGCCATCGCGGCGCTGCCCGAGGGCGCCGCGCAGCGGCGCAACGTGGCGCTGGCGATCATCGACTCGGCCCATGTGCTGCGGCATGTCATCGATCACCATCATCAGCGCGAGGAGCAGGCCCTGTTCCTGGAGCTGCCGGACGACGCGCTGGCGCGCGCCGCGCGCGCGGGCGGCACCGAGACCGGCGACTGATACACGTTCGCGATCAAGACACGCAAACCGCGCAGTCCGGATGCAGCGCAGCGGAATCCGGGAATCAGGCTGGGTACGGCCCCGGATTGCGCCTCTGGCGAGGCTCCATCCGGGCTACCGATCGTATCGATTGAACGCAACTTGATATGAGATCGCGGCGAGCGGAAGGCGACCGGATTTTGCGGGGTCGATCGCGCACACGGCCGTCCTGCGTGCCGGCCCTCCATGGCGTGCGGGCACTCCGGTCCGAGCGGCGTTTCGCCTAGAATCGCGGCGACTCCGGACTTCCGCCATGCTCGCCGTCAGCCGCAGCCTCGCCATTCCCGAAGCCGAACTGGTCGAGCGCTTCCTGCGCGCCGACGGACCCGGCGGACAGCACGTCAACCGCACCGAGAGCGCGGTCGAGCTGCGCTTCGACGTGGCGCGCTCGCCGTCGCTGCCGGAGCCGCTGCGCGCGCGTCTGCTGGCGCGCCGCGACCGCCGCCTGACCGCCGCCGGCGTGCTGGTGATCCAGGCGCGCCGTTTTCGCGACCAGACCGCCAACCGCGACGACGCGCGCGCGCGCCTGCTGGCGCTGATCCGCGAGCAGCTGGTGCCGCCGAAGCCGCGCATCGCCACCAGGCCCAGCCGCGGTGCCCGCGAGCGGCGCCTGGAGGGCAAGCAGCAGCGCGGGCAGATCAAGCGCAGCCGCCGCCGCGACTGGAGCGGCGATTGATCCCGGCGCTGCCGCGGCCGCGGGATCTGCCGCCGCACATGCCGCATGGCGCCGACCACGCGTTCCGCCGCGCCTGCCGCGCCGTGGTGCGCCTGGCCGGCTGGCGGCTGGTCGGCACCTTTCCCGATCGCGGCAAGCTGGTACTGATCGCCGCGCCGCATTCGTCGTGGTGGGATGGCGTCTGGGGCCTGCTGGTCAAGGTCGGCATCGGCGCCGACATCAGCTTCATGGCCAAGCGCGAGCTGTTCGTCGGCCCGCTGGGCTGGCTGCTGCGCGCGCTGGGCGGCATTCCGATCGACCGCAACGCCGCCAGGGGCGTGGTCGAGCAGATGGTCGAGCGCCTGCAGGGCCGCGACGCGCTCTGGCTGGGCCTGACGCCCGAGGGGACGCGGCGCGCGGTGCCGAAGTGGAAGTCCGGCTTCTGGCACATCGCGCAGCGCGCCGGCGTCGAGGTGCTGCCGGTGTATTTCCATTACCCCGAAAAAACCATCGGCGTCGGTCCGCTGTTCACGCCCAGCGGCGACATGGACGCCGACATCGCACGCATCCGCGCCTACTTCGCGCCGTATCGCGGTCGCCATCGCGGCGTGTGAGCACGCGCTTTCCTGTCCGTTCGCGGGCAAGACACGAAAACCGCGTAGCCCGATACCGCGCCGCGGAATCCGGGAGGGATGCAACTCGAGCCCCGGATTCCGCCCCCATGGGGCTGCGTCCGGGCTACTCACCGCATCGCTTGAACGCAACCGGGTATCAGCGCTGTGTCAGCGCTCGGAATGGCCGGGCTCGAAATAGTCGCCGCGCGTGAACAGGCCCGGCTTGATCAGGTCGGCGAAGGCGCGCGCCTCGGGGGACAGGTACTTGCCCTTGCGCACCACCACGCCGTAGCTGCGCGGCGGGAAGTAGGCACGCATGTTGCGCACGGCCAGGCGCTCGCGATCGGCGTCGGTGATGCAGATGCCGGTGACGATCGAGATGCCCAGCCCCATCGCCACATACTGCTTGATCACGTCCCAGCCGCCGACCTCGATCGCCACGGTATAGGGCACCTGGCGCTGCTGGAATACCAGGTCCACCAGTCGGAACGTGGTCAGCCGCTTGGGCGGCAGGATCAGGCCGTAGGGCGAGAGGTCCTCCAATCGGATGTCGGCCTTCGCCGCCAGCGGATGTTCCGGCGGCAGGATCAGCATCGGATCGAAGTGGTGCACCGGTGCGTAGTCGAGGTCGGGCGGCACGTCCAGCATCGAGCCGACGGCGAAGTCGGCCTGGTCGGCGCGCAGCAGCGCCAGCCCGTCGCGGCCGGTGACATTGGCCAGCTCCAGACGCACCTCGGGATGGCGCTCGCGATAGGCGCGCACCAGCGGCGGCAGCAGGTACTGGATGGTCGAGGTGCCGGCGGCGATGGTGAGACTGGCGGCCTTGAATCCGGCGACGCGCGCGCGAAAGTCGCGGTCGAGCTGCTCCCAGCCCTCCACCAGCGGACGCGCGAGTTCGTACAGCGCTTCGCCGGCGCGGCTGAGGGTGACGCGCCGGCGCGTGCGTTCCAGCAGGCGCTGGCCCAGTTCGCGTTCCAGCGCGGTCAACTGCAGGCTGATCGAAGGTTGCGACAGAAACAGCGCTTCGGCGGCGCGCGCCAGCGTTCCCAGCTTGACCGTATAGACGAAGGCGCGCAGCTGCTTGAGCCGATTGCCCTTGTAGTAGTAGCGCGGTTCGACCGCCGTATCGGGCCGGTGACGACTGCCGGGGTGCCGCTTTTTGTCCTTGGAGTCAGACATTTGTAATTGTCATTGAATTCGTCAATGTTATGAATTGAAACATTCGCTTTGTCAAATCATGGTTTGGACGCCTAGGCTGCCGTCGTCGCTCATCGCCGGAGTCCGCCCATGGCCGTTGCCGCCGACCGCTACCCGTTCACTACCCCGCCGGGGGTCGTCTTGCGCGCGCCCGACGCGGCGTCCGATCTGCTGACCCCGGCCGCGCTGACCCTGCTGGCCGCCGTGCACCGGTGCTTCGACGCCCGCCGTCGCGAACTGCTGGCGCTGCGGCGCGCGCGCCAGGCGCGCTGCGACGCCGGCGCGTTGCCGGACTTCCGCGCCGACACCGCGGCGATCCGCGCCGCCGACTGGCGCGTGGCGCCGATTCCCGAGGCGCTGTGGGACCGCCGCGTCGAGATCACCGGACCCACCGAGCGCAA
>JAKAHP010000334.1 GCA_021825505.1 Pseudomonadota bacterium | reverse complement strand
ATCGCGCGCGACCTCACCCCGCAGCAGGCGATCGCCGATCTGCGCCGCGAGCTGGACGCCCACCCGAACGACGCCGACGGCTGGTCGACCCTGGGCCAGGCCTACGCCGCCATGCAGCAGCCGGCGGACGCAGCAGACGCCTTCGCCCACGCACTCAAGCTGCGGCCCGACGACGCCGACCTGCTGGTGGCCTGGGCCGAGGCCGATTCCATGGCCAGCCCGCAGCACCACATCAGCGATCTCGCCCGTTCGCGGCTGCAGCGCGCGGTGATGATCAACCCCGAACACCAGCGCGGCCTGTGGCTGCTGGGTATCAGCGATTTCCAGCGCGGTCGCTATGCCGACGCGGTCGCGGTCTGGCAGCGCCTGCTGCCGCTGCTGCCGGCCGGCTCGCAGATCGCCCAGGCGGTCAGCCAGCAGGTGGCGCTGGCGCAGTCGCGCGGCGGCCTGCCGGTCACCGCACCTGCCGCTGACGCCGCGCCGGCTGCCGCGACCCCGACCACCGCCGCGAATGCCGCAGCGGCTCCACGTCTGCAAATTCATGTCGGGATCGCGCCGGCACTGGCCGCGCGGATTCCCGCCGGTGCAGTTTTGTTCGTGTTCGCGCGCGCCCCGAACGGTCCGCCGATGCCGCTGGCGGTGCAGAAGCTTCCCGCGCGCCTGCCGGCGACCGTGGTCCTGACCGACGGCATGGGCATGTCGCCGGCGATGAACCTGTCGTCGGTCCCCGACGTGGTGATCACCGCCCGCATTTCCGCGTCCGGACAGCCGCTGCCACAGGCAGGCGATCTTGAAGGGCGCAGCGCGACCGTGCCGGTGCGGCAAACGACGCCGGTCGCGGTCACCATCGACAAGGTGCTTTGAGCCCGGCGAGCCGTCCATGACCACCCAGCACTGGAACGAACGCTACGGCGACGATGCCTACCACTACGGCACCGCACCCAACGCCTGGCTCGCCAGCCAGGGCTGGCGCCTGCCGCGCACCGGCGATGCCCTGGCCATCGCCGACGGCGAGGGCCGCAACGGCGTCTGGCTGGCCGAACAGGGCCTGGTCACGACCAGCCTCGACCAGTCGGTCAAGGGGCTGGACAAGGCCCGTGCCCTCGCGCAACGGCGCGGCGTGTCGCTGACGACGCTGCAGGCGGATCTCGCGCACTTCGAATGGCCGCATGCGGCCTGCGACGTCATCGCCAGCATCTATGTGCACCTGCCTGCCGCGCTGCGGCTGCGCACCCACGCCGGCGCGGCGCAGGCGCTCAAGCCCGGCGGCCTGCTGATCCTCGAGGCCTTCACTCCCGAGCAGCTGCAGTGCCACTCCGGCGGCCCGCGCGACCCCGCCCTGCTCTATACCGCGGAACTGCTGCGCGGCGATTTCCCGGGGCTGGACATCCTCGAACTGCTCAGCGGCGAGGTGCTGCTGGCCGAAGGCCGCGGCCACGCCGGACCCGGCCGCGTCGTGCGCCTGCTGGCCCAACGACCGCGCTAGCATCGCGTCACGCGCGGGCAGCGCCGCGCCACCGGGATGATGTCTCTGAACCTGCTGCGCGTGACGGCGTGACCGCGGCAGGCGGTCCAATCGATTGACTTGCGCTATCGGGACCGTCCAAACAATCAATTTCCATCGCAATCACCGCAGGCACAGACTTGTGCCCACGCCGCGCCGGTGCGCGCGGAGCAGCCGATGGATTCCAGCATGAGCAGCAAGACCCTTCTGACCCGGCCCGGCACCGCGCCGGTACCCGACGGCCGGAACGCCGCCACCGCCGGCTCGCAAAGGCGGTTGCGGGCACGGCACGTCCGGCTCGTCAAGCGGCTGGAGCATCGCTAGGCGAAAGCAAAGCCATTCCATCGATCGCTACCCGGACTCATGCCCGGGACACATCGCTGGACTCATACGACCTGAGGCAGAGCAACCATGTCAACCGAAACCCGATGCCCGTTCGCCCACACCGCCGCCAGCAGCCCGACCATCCGTGACTGGTGGCCCGAGCAAATCAACCTCGACATCCTGCGCCAGAACTCGCCGTTGTCCGACCCGATGGGCATGGGCTTCGATTACACCCGCGAGTTCAAGACCCTCGACCTCGCCGCAGTCAAGGCTGATCTGCGCACGTTGATGACCAACTCGCAGGACTGGTGGCCGGCGGATTTCGGCCACTACGGCCCGCTGTTCATCCGCATGGCCTGGCATAGCGCCGGCACCTATCGCATGGGCGACGGCCGCGGCGGCGCGGGCAGCGGCCAGCAGCGCTTCGCCCCGCTCAACAGCTGGCCGGACAACGTCAACCTCGACAAGGCGCGCCGCCTGTTGTGGCCGGTCAAGCGCAAATACGGCCGCAAGATTTCCTGGGCCGACCTGATGATCCTGGCCGGCAACGTCGCGCTGGAGTCAATGGGCTTCAAGACCTTCGGCTTCGGCGGCGGCCGCGCCGATGTGTGGGAACCCGACGAAGCCGTGTACTGGGGCTCGGAAAAAACCTGGCTGGGCGACGACAAGCGCTACAGCGGCGAGCGCGATCTGGAAAACCCGCTGGCCGCGGTGCAGATGGGACTGATCTACGTCAACCCCGAAGGCCCCGGCGGCAAGCCCGACCCGCTGGCCGCGGCCAAGGATATCCGCGAGACCTTCGCGCGCATGGCGATGAACGACGAGGAGACGGTAGCGCTGATCGCCGGCGGCCATACCTTCGGCAAGACCCACGGCGCAGGCCCCACCGGTCACGTCGGCCCCGCGCCCGAGGCCGCCCCCATTGAGCAGCAGGGCCTGGGATGGGCCAGCAGCTTCCGCAGCGGCAAGGGCGGCGACCAGATCGGCAGCGGCCTGGAAGTGACCTGGACGCCCAAGCCCACGCAGTGGAGCAACGGCTATTTCGACATGCTGTTCGGCTACGAGTGGGAACCGACCAAGAGTCCCGCGGGCGCCCATCAGTGGGTGGCCAAGGACGCGCCGGAGATCATTCCCGACGCGGCCGACCCGAGCAAAAAACACAAGCCGACCATGCTCACCACTGACCTGTCGCTGCGCCTCGACCCGATCTACGGGCCGATTTCCAAGCGCTTCCACGAGCACCCCGAGCAGTTCGCCGACGCCTTCGCCCGCGCCTGGTTCAAGCTCACCCACCGAGACATGGGCCCGAAGCCACGCTACCTCGGCCCGGAAGTACCCAAAGAAGACCTGATCTGGCAAGACCCGATCCCGGCCGTGAACCATCCGCTGATCGACGCCGCCGACATCGCCGCGCTCAAGGTCAGGCTGCTCGCCTCGGGACTTTCCACGCGTGATCTGGT
>JAKAHP010000333.1 GCA_021825505.1 Pseudomonadota bacterium | reverse complement strand
AAGTCGTCCCCACGAGCCACGAGCGCATCGCGCGCTACCGGGCTGAACGCGCGCACCAGTCCGATTTCGACTCACTGTCCGAGGCTGCACGTACGCGCAAGGGGCTGCTGTATCAGGGCCGACTGCGGCGCCGCCCATCCGTTCTTGCCACCTTCAAAAAGGCCGGAGTCCAGCCGGCTCGCGCCGCTGCCGTCGTGGACAGCGATGCGGACTCCAGGTCGCTGCGGCTGCCGGCGGCTGGACAGCAGCCACCTACCCAACGCAAGCGCGCCAAGCGCGCCGGAGAAAACGCATGAACGCAATCGTTACCACGGAACCGCGCAGCGTCATGCTGGCGATGGCCGAAC
Organism: Pseudomonadota bacterium; assembly: GCA_021825505.1. Classification (GTDB taxonomy): domain Bacteria; phylum Pseudomonadota; class Gammaproteobacteria; order Burkholderiales; family Burkholderiaceae_C; genus Thiomonas_A. The sequence continues at coordinate 2,970 of JAKAHP010000333.1, read as the reverse complement.
GCTACGGCATGGACCACAAGGCGTTCGAGTCCACGCTTATGGCGACCGTCATGCCTGCCGACGTGCAGGTATCTCGCGAGCAAGTCGCGGCGTTTTTGCTGGTCGCCAAGCAGTACGAATTGAACCCGTTTACCCGCGAGATTTTCGCCTTCCCCGCAAAGCGTGGCGGCATCCAGCCCATCGTGAGCGTAGACGGCTGGATGAAACTCATCAATGCGCAGCCGCAGTTCGACGGCATGACGTTCGTCGATCAGCGCTCGGAATCGGGCGAGCTGGAATCAGTCACATGCAAGATTTACCGCAAGGACCGCGCCCACCCCGTCGAGGTGACGGAGTACATGCGCGAGTGCAAACGGGGCACCGAACCGTGGAAACAGTGGCCGGCGCGGATGCTGCGTCACAAGGCGACGATTCAGGCGGCGCGCTACGCATTCGGGTTCAGCGGGATCATGGAGCCGGACGAGGCCGAGCGCATGGCGGACGCGCAGGCGCATAGCGCACCCGTGACGGAGATGATGCCGAAGGCGAAACCGCGCGGCAAACCGCAGGCGGCCGCCGTCGAGACGCATCCCGACGTGGTGGTGCTTGACGTTGCGCCAGCGCCGGAGTCTGTCGAGCCGAAGGCGCCCCAGCCGCTCAATGACAGCCTGCGCCGCATCCTGGCCGAGCGAGCGCGCGCCGCCAGCGTCTCGATGGAGGACATCGATCGCCAGTACGGCGAAGTGACCACCGGCAACCTGCAGCAGATCCTTGCCGATCTGCGCGCGATGACGCAGGGAGATGCTGCGTGACCGTGGACGCACTCACCTTCGATGAGGCCACGCATACCTACCGCGTCGGTGGGCGCGTGGTGCCGAGCGTGACGCAGGTCATCAGCGAGGTGCTGGCGCCTGACGAATACGCCGGTATTCCGGCGCACGTGCTGGATCATGCGGCCAAGCGCGGGCGCGCAGTGGATCGCATGATCGAGCTTGACCTGGCCGGCGAACTGGACCCGGACAGTCTGCACCCGGAGTTGCTGCCCTACTGGCGTGCGTGGCAGGCGTTCCCGGATCGGAAGGCGTGGCAAGACGATCCGGCATGGATGTCGCAAGGCCGCGTCTACGGCGGCACACGCCACTACGCAGGAACTTACGATTTACTGATCCCGAACGCGCGCGCGCTGATCGACATCAAGGCAACCGCGCTTGTGCCACGCACCGTGGGCGTCCAAACGGCGGCCTACGCTGATGCGATGCTTAGCGCTGTAGCGCTCAAGCGCTACTGCCTGCACGTCACGCCGGCAGGCTGCCGCTTGATCCAACTCACCGACAAATCCGACAGCGCCGACTTCCTCGCGGCGCTCCGCGTCTACCACTGGAGGCATCGCCATGACGCTTGACCAGACCCCCGAAGTCACAACCGCCTCACAGCTCGCTCAGTCGAGCTACGAAATCGCGCTTGCCATCCAGATCGATTCGCCGCAGATGCTCGCTATCGCCAGCGACGAGCTGCGCGAGATCGCGTCGCGTCGCAAGCAGATCGAGGAGGCGCGACTATCTCTCACCCGGCCGCTTGACGAGAGCAAGCGCCGCATCATGGATCTGTTCCGCGCGCCAACTGAGCGGCTGGAACAGGCTGAGGCACTTCTGCGCAAGGGCGTACTGACGTACCAGCAAGCCGAGCGCGCGAAGGCCGACCAGGCGCGGCGCGATGCGGAGGCCAAGCTGGCAGCGGAGCGTGCGCAGGCCGAACAGGCGGCGCGTGAGGCTGAGCGTGCAGAGCGTGAGGCGCAGGCGGCGGCGCGCAACGCGGCTACTGAGGCCGAGCGCAACGCGGCTCTCGAGGCCGCTGCTGCTGCTGCCAGCGCGCGCGAGGAAGCGCAGGCGCAGATCGAGCTTGCCGAGGTCGCACCCATGCCGGTTGTCGCCGAAGCGCCGAAAGCGGAAGGCATCGGCACGCGCCAGACGTGGAAGGCGGAAGTGATCAACCTGCGCGAGCTCGTGATGGCTGCAGCCAACCGCGCCCAGCGCGGCGACGATACGTGGCTGGCGTTTCTGACGCCCGACACCAAGGCACTTGCTGGGGCCGCACGCGCGATGCGAAACAAGCTCAACGTCCCCGGCGTGCGTGTGTACGCCGAAGAATCCTTGTCGGTGCGGCGCGCATGACCGGCCTTCCATTCGGTCCTTCGCATCCCTATCGCCAGACGCCTGAAATGGCGCGCAACGCCGCGCAGGCGAACAAGGGCAAGTCACCGTGGCGCAAGGGGCCAATGCTCCACACAGCGAATGCTTTGCGACTTACTCAGAGTTTCAACGCAGCAAAAGACCGCGCCGAGAACTCCCCCTCTTTCGGCGTGGGCCGGAGCCTGACCGGATAACAGGCACTCTTACTCACGAGGATAACCACATGGCAACGAAATCAGCAAAGAACAAACTGACCGACCGGCCCGTCATCGTGTGCACGGAGCACCGCGGCGTGTTTTTCGGCTACGCCAAGAACACCAGGGGCGCCGAAATCGATCTACGCAGCGCCCGCATGGCCATCCAATTCGGAACCACACGCGGCGTGATGGAGCTGGCCGAAACGGGGCCGACCCCGCGCAGCAAGATCAGCGCCCGAGCCGACATCGAGGTGCGCAAGGTCACAGCTGTTTTTGAAGTCACACCGGAGGCGGCTAAGAAGTGGGAGTCGGCGCCGTGAGCTGGCCCTATGTCCGCGACCAAGTGACCGTCGTGGACGTGCTTGATGCGGGCGCGTGTTTCGATGGTGTCAAAGCATTCATCCGCAAACGCGGCCTGTTGCTTGTAGTCGAGGCAGCCGATTGGCTGGACGAAGAGTGGATCGTCAAGGCCGCGTTTGCGGACGGCAACGGCTCCGGCTCCGGCTACGGCGACGGCGACGGCGACGGCGACGGCTACGGCGGCTCCGGCTCCGGCTCCGGGTACGGCGACGGCGACGGCGACGGCGACGGCTACGGCGGCTCCG
>JAKAHP010000332.1 GCA_021825505.1 Pseudomonadota bacterium | reverse complement strand
TCAACGCGCTGGCCGCGTCCGGCCACGCCGCGGTGCAGCGCCGCGCGGTCGAGGCCGGCGCGCCGCTGCTGCGCCGCGGCGCGCCGCTGACCCACGTCGGCGTCGTGCTCGAAGGCGTGGTGCGCATTTCACGGGAAACGCGCAGTGGGCATACGCGCATCGTCGGCCTTGCGCTTGCCGGCGACGTGTTCGGCTGCGACGCGCTGGCGTCGGGCCTGTACGGCGGCGACGCCGATGCCGCGAGCCGCTCGGTGGTGGCCGCGGTCGACCCGCGGCGCTGGATCGACGCGGCCGCGCGCGACCCCGACCTGCCCGCGCTCGACGCGCTGGCGAGCTTGCAGATGGCGCGCATGATGCGCCAGGACTCGAGGCTGCGGCTGATGGCGGCGGCGCGCGTCGCCGACTTCCTGTTGCAGCAGGTCGAGCGCGACGGCGACAAGGTCGTCGAACTGCCGGTGACGTGCAAGGACGTGGCCAACCACCTCGACCTGCGCGCCGAGACGATGAGCCGCGTGCTGCGCCGGCTGGCCGCCTTGCAAGGCCTGCGCCGCCTGGCGCCGACCCGCTTCGAGGTCGACGTCGAGCGCCTGCGTCAGATCCGCGCGGCGCCCTGACGCCGCGCCCTACCCCACGGAGGTCCATCATGGCCCTGACCCACGCGGCTCCCGCGACGCCGATCGACGTGCGCCCGTTCGGCGCCCAGCTCGGCGCGCAGACCACGCACGCGCTGTTCAAGTCCATCCAGCTTCAGGTCGTGCGCGTCGTGCTCAAGGCCGGCGAGCGCATGGCACCGCACAGCGTGGCCGGCGAGATCACCGTGCAATGCGTCGAAGGCGAGATCGAGCTCAGCGCCGACGACCGCCTGTTGCGCCTGGCGGCCGGCGAGCTGTGCTATCTGGCGCCGCGCTGCGTGCACGGCCTGCTGGCGCTCAGCGACGCGTCGGCGCTGGTGACGATCGCGCTGCACGGCTGAACCCCGAGCAGGCTATTGATGCGCGACAGCGGCCGCATGATGCGGCCGCCGCCCCCTGCATGCCGCCCGTTCAGGCGCGGCGCGCGCGCCGCACGAAGGTGATGGCGAACAGCACCATCGCGAGCAGGATCAAGCCGGCGAACAGCGCGGCGATGAAGGCGCTGTCCTGACCCACCGCGCGCACCGTGCCCAGCGCGATCGCGTTGTAGTCGGAATAGCGGCGCGGCACCTGCAGCGCGCCGGCGATGTAGAACATCGCGAGGAAGCCGAAGCTGCCGGCACCCAGCAGCGACAGACCCCACATGCCGGTGCTTTCGGCCTTCGACTCGAGCGCGTGGAAGTAGTAGCCGATCACCATCGGCAGCAGCCCGAGCAGGTAGTAGGTGTGGAAATGCGCCGGAACGAAAAGGGTGTTGTGCAGCACGTTGTTGACCATGATCGTCGAGTCGATCACCGCCGCGAAGCCGCCCGAGATCCAGCCGATCACGCCGATCACGACGGCCAGCGGCGCGAAGCGCCACTTGATGCCCGACTTGTAGATCTGCGCGACGACGCCGGTGACCGTGACCACGGTGGACGGCACCGCCGAGGCGTACGACGCGATCTGGCCGATCACCGCCAGCGCGAACGGCTCGACGAAGTCCTGATACAGGTGGTGGAAGAACGCGAACAGGATGAAGAAGAACACCGCGTTCCACGCCAGCGCGACGACGCGGTTGGCCTTCCACGCGCGCCCGGTGTACTGGGGCAGGATCTGGTAGACGAAGGCGACGCCGACATACAGCGAGATGTTGGCCATCGTGTGGCCCCACAGCATCATCAGGTTCTTCATCAGCAGCGGGTCGAAGTGCAGCGCCGGCTGCAGCCACTGGCCGAAATACATCAGCAGCAGCACCGAGCCCGCGGCCGAAGTCGCGATGCCCGGCAGCAGGTAGGCGCACATCGCGATCAGCACCGGCGCCGGCGTCTCGACGCCTTTGGCGTTCGCGCCGAAGTACTGCCAGCCGATCGCGTTGGCGAAGCCGTAGCGGCGCACGATCGCGTTGACCATCGCGTACTGCGACAGCAGCAGCGCGTTGTCGAGCACGATCAGCGCGCCCACCGCCAGCCCCACGCTCCAGTGCGGCCAGGTGCCCATCGAGTCGAACGGCAAGGGGTACAGCATGTACCAGCCCGGGGCATAGCTGCCCAGCACGGTGGCGGCGAGCAGGCCGACCACCGCGAGCACATAGCAGGCGTAGAGCACGCGCGCCATGCGCGCGCTGATCGCGACGTATTCGCGCAGCAGCCACATCAGGCCGCCGGTGGCGGCCACCGACAGCGTGCCGACCATACCCAGGCCGTGCAGGGTCATGAACGCGTAAAAACGCAAGGGGCCGAGCTGAAGCATGTCAGCCTGGTTCAGACGCATCGCGATGCCGGCGCACAGCAGCACGACGAAAACCACCGAGGTGGTCAGCGCGTAGGCGAGCAAGTCGTTTCGCTTCATCGAACTTCCTCAAATGACCTTGAATTGGGCGGTCATGACCTGATGGCCGACGCCGCAGTACTCGAGACACAGCACCGTGTAGGTGCCGGGTTGACGGAAGGTGTAAACGAGGCGGTTGACGTAACCGGGCATCGCCTGCACCTGGGTGAGCATCGTGCCGGCCGCGTCGTAGACGCCGAAGCCGTGGTTGACGTCGCTCGCGGTGACGAGGAACTCGACGCTCTTGCCCGCCGGCAGCAGCAGCGTGCCGTCGCCGTCGAGGCGGGCCCCGGCCACCGGTGTGAACGCCCAACTCCACATGCGCCCGTCGACCTTGACGATGACCTGGGGATGGGTTTCCGCGGCTTTCAGGTTCGGCGCATGCGGCAGCGTCGCCGCGAGCACGCCGACCAGCAGCGCGAGGAGAAAGACGAACCAGACCCTGCGGATCCGGTAGACGCTTTCCTTGATTTTCCCGGAATCGCCTTGCGCCGAGCTTTGCGACAGCACGAAAAAGCCGATCGCAAAAATCAGGAAGACGCCGAGCAAAGCCACAATGCCAGCGTAGGTACTAATCATGACAATGCAAAACTCTCTGGAGAATGGAATAGCACCGTGAATTGTCGCTGCGCGATTTCCGTGCGGCAATGCGGTATGACCAATCGAGGCTGCGCGGGCGCGGCTGCCGGGCCATGCGATAACGTGAAGTTACATCGATCTCGATCAGCGCATGAAGCGCTCGAAGCGAGCCATTGCCGGCCGCCCTAGGAGCGTGGGCGGCAGAAGTCCGTGAAGCTTTGACGTATCGCTGATGCTGGGTGGATGGGCTGCATTTCGGGCACGGTCGACGTGGCCAGTCGTCTCACGGCCTCCAGAGTGCGGCGC